>NZ_JBHVHQ010001275.1:0-1719 GCF_042800135.1 Streptomyces sp. NPDC057654
GTGGTGGGCGCCACGCGTCGTTTCAGCGGGCTTTCGACCAGCCGCACCTTGACCATTCGCACTTCGACCAGCCGCACCTCGGCCGGAGCACTTTCGATCAGCGGGCTTTCGCGCGGGCCGCCGACGCGATGGTGGCGCGGGCCTCGCGCTCCGGTAGCCCGGTGCTGCGGGCGGCTTCGAGGAGGGCGGGGGCGAGTTCGTCGCCCGCCCCGGACTCGTACGCGCGGCAGGCCGCCCAGAACAGCCGGTCGTTGCGGTGGCCCGCTCGCGAGTTCCGGACGAAGGCCACCAGGCGGGAGTCCGGGCCCGGGGGTTCAGCGCTCTTCGGGGCCCGGCGGTGGGGCGGCAGCGGCGCTATCAGGTTCAGCAGCTCGGGCGGCGCCTCGGCCGGGGGCCAGCCGGGGGCGGTGGGGGAGAGGCGGTACGTGCCCCTCGGGGTGTACGAGCCGGGGCCGGCCAAGTAGCCGCCCGCGCCCCGGATGTCGATGCCGGGGGCCGGACGGCCCACCGAGTTGGGGACCTCGCGGCCGGGCGGTCCGGTGAACCAGAGGTGGCGGCCACCGCTCGGCGTGAGCACGGTGACCGTGCGCGGGATGGTGAACGCGTGCTCCCGGGCCAGTTCCCGGAGGGCGGCCATCCCGTCCGTACGCCCCTTGAGGTCCAGGTCCACGCCGATGAGGCGGTGCGGTGGCGTACCGCAGGCGATGCCGTAGCCGGTGGCCCATGGGGCGGCGGCGAAGAGGGCGCGTACGGCGGCCGGTTCGGCGGTGGCGTCGTGGATGCCGTGGCCCAGGCGGCCGCACTCGCCCCGGCAGACGGCTGCGGATGCGACTGCGGCTGCGGAAGCGGGTCCTGCGGCGGCCGTGTCGTCGTCCTCGTGGCGCGGGGAGTCCTCGTGGTGCGGGGAGCGGATCGCGGGGAGCTTGCCGCTCGTCAGGGGGATCACGGACAGGCCGTGCGCCGTGGCGGCCAGTGCGTGGACCAGAGCGCGGGCGTGTCGGTCGAAGTGGGCCGTGCGGTGCGGAGAGGCCTTGCGGCCGGTGGAGGCCATGCATCTATGTTCGTATGCATGTTCGATAAATGAAAGTGGCGCGATGGCTCCGTACCACTATTGGCCGAAAGTACGTCTGAACGCTTTTCCGCAGGTGGGGCCAGGAATACGGGGGTTGCTGGAGGGGCGTGCGAAGGGTTGGGGGCGCGGTTGAGGTTTGACGCGGGTTCATTCCCCTTGCGAGCGAATTGGGCCGGGTGAGGTGTTCCGCCGGGGATTCGGTGGGCAACTCTGGGTTCGCGACGTCGTACCCAGCCGAGGCAGTCGGCCAACCGCCTGGCGCTACCAAGCAGCAGTTGCACTTTCCTGGAGGAACTGACATGGCAAGCATCCGCACCACCCGCGTACTCGCTGCTGTCGCCGCTCTCCCGCTGGCCGCGGCGTTCTTCACCGGTGTCGCCCACGCGGACAACGGCGCCCTTGCCGGAAGGGGTTCGAACTCGGCGATCGCCGGTGTCGTGGGCAGCGGCGTCGGGGGCAACAACCTCGGCAACTCCACCACGACCCAGCAGGTCGCCACGGGTACCGGCGCGTCGAACCAGAACAACAACGCGAGCGTCAACGGCTCCGCCTTCACGGCGATCGACCAGGACAACACCACCGTCAACTTCACCAAGCTGTGGTGAGCCGATGACTCGATGAGAGTCGAGGAGAGAGCGGTCGAGGTC
>NZ_JBHVHQ010001276.1:0-1718 GCF_042800135.1 Streptomyces sp. NPDC057654
TTACGGGCCCTTCGGCGTTGTCGCGGGAGGTGCGGGCGCCGCTGAAGCAGCTGCTAAAGCAGCTTCCGTGCGGCCCGCCGGAGGTCGTACTCGTGGACGATCGCTTTGGCGTGGCCGTACGCGAGGTTGTGCTCGCCGCGCAGCCAGCTGACCTTCTCCTCGAAGCGGAAGAGAGCGGGACCTTCGTCTACCGTGCGCAGCCAGTCGGCGACTTCACGGCCTGTGCAATGGGGGATGTGGGAGAGCAGGTTCCGGTGGGTCTCGTCGGAGAAGACGTGGGACATCGGCGCCTCCGGACGCGTCGAATGCTGGTCCTTCATGTCACCGTGCCTGAGTGTTCAGGCGTTGGCAACAGTCGGCGGGCGGCGCATAGGCTCACGCCGTGGATGATCTGACGTCTCTGCTGACAGCCGTGGACTCCTTCGCCGACCGGCTGCGCGCCCTGCCGCAGTCCCGGCTGAGCCGGGGGGCCGCCGCCGAGGGGCTGGAGCTCGCGCGCGAACTGGCCGAACGTGCCAGGAGGTTGGAGGAACCCGATACACCAGGGCCCCGCGACATGCCGGACGCGGGGCTCTTCGCCGCCGCCGACCAGGTGGCTGTCGCCGGGCATGACGCCGTGGAGGCGCTGCGGGGGGCTTCTGCGGCGGAGGTCGAGGAGGCCATCGCCAGCGTGTCCGCCGCAGCCAGACGGTGCGGCCTCTGAGGCCGCACCTGCGATTGGGGCCTTGCCCCCTGCTTGGGGCCGCACGCCCCGTGTGCGGGCCCTTGCCCCTTGATCGGGGCTGCGCCCCCTGAATGTGGGGCTGCGCCCCGTGATCGGGCTGCGCCCTCTGTTTGGGGCGCGAGCGGGGTCCAAGACGGCCGCGTCGCGGGGCGTGGGCAGCGTCCAAGGGCGGCCCTGTCGCGGGAGGCGGACAGTGTCCAGGAGCGGCCCTGTCGCGGGGCGCGAATGGCGTTCAGGGCGACTTGTCGTGGGGCATGGACACAGTCCGGGAGCGGCCCTGTCGCGGGGCGCGGGCAGCGTCCGGAAGCGGCTCTGCCGCGGATCGTGAGTGTGGGGCGTCGTGGGGCACGGAGGATGGTCGAGCGCCGCCGCGCGGCGGCCGGCGTCAGAGGGACGCGATGACTCTGTCCGCCAGTACGTACACGCTCTCGCCGCCGCAGCCGAAGGTCAGGGCGTACGCGCCGGAGACGCCGGAGCCGCCCAGGAGGACGGGGGTGTCGCCGGCGCGGAGGGCGTCGGCCAGGCGTTCGGCGGTTTCGCGGTGGCCGGGGGTCATGCAGACGGTGGTGCCGTCGGTGAAGACGTAGACGTCCAGCGTGCCGAGCGGGCCGGGGCGCACGTCGGCGAGGGGGACGCGCGCGTCGGCGAGCTCGGTGAGGCGGCCCACGGTGCGGTCGTGGTCGCCGATGGCCGGTACGGGGCTGAAGTCCGGGTGCGAGGGGTGGCGGCGGCGCGCGGCGGCCAGCTCGGGGGAGTCGGCGGCCTCCGACTCCGCGTCCAGCGCCTCGGCCTCCACCAGTTCGGCGTCGACCAGCGGTTCCAGGCCGGCGAAGTCGGTCTGGCGGGGCACGTACAGGGTGCTCTCCGGCTGGGTGTCGTCGCCGAGCCCGGCCAGGCCGAGCAGCGTCGGCGCGTCGGCGGCGTCGCGCGCCTCCTGGGCGGCCCAGAAGGCACGGGCCTCGGCCAGTTCGCGCTCGCGTTCCTCGGCGAGCGC
>NZ_JBHVHQ010001277.1:0-1715 GCF_042800135.1 Streptomyces sp. NPDC057654
CCCCTGCTTCGCCATGGCCGAAAGCACCACGGCCGTCGGCAGACGCACCCGCGGACGTGCCGGCTCCGGCCCGGCCACCGCCCCCCGCCGCCCGAGCGCCGACAGTGACAGCGCTCGCATGATGGACCTGGTCGAGCGCGCCCAGGCCGGAGAGGCCGACGCCTTCGGCCGCCTCTACGACCAGTACTCCGACACCGTCTACCGATACATCTACTACCGCGTGGGCGGCCGCGCCACCGCCGAGGACCTCACCAGCGAGACGTTCCTGCGCGCCCTGCGCCGCATCGGCACCTTCACCTGGCAGGGCCGCGACTTCGGCGCCTGGCTGGTGACCATCGCCCGCAACCTGGTCGCCGACCACTTCAAGTCCTCGCGGTTCCGCCTCGAAGTGACCACCGGCGAAATGCTCGACGCCAACGAGGTCGAGCGCAGCCCGGAGGACTCCGTCCTCGAATCCCTCTCCAACGCCGCACTGCTGGAAGCGGTGCGCAAGCTCAACCCGCAGCAGCAGGAATGCGTGACCCTCCGCTTTCTCCAGGGCCTGTCGGTCGCCGAGACCGCCCGCGTCATGGGGAAGAACGAGGGGGCCATCAAGACCCTCCAATACCGAGCCGTACGAACCCTCGCCCGGCTCCTGCCGGACGATGCCCGCTGACCCTCGGTATGCACCCCCTCACCTGCGGTCAGATCATCCGGACCGCGTAACCCGAGTGCCGCGCCGCTCGTTGTGCGGGATGCAGGCTCCCTGCGGTCACGCCATGCCCGCAGCCACTCACTCGATCGAGTGGACGCGCTCAAGGCGTGCAACCTTCCAGGTGTCCTGGGGAGTCGACCGTCATGACGAGAGGAGGTGCCGCCTGTGATCGCGAACGTATCGGCGCACCGGCGGGCGAACGCCTTCGCCCAGTCCCTGGAGGAGCAGGAGCTCCAGGGCGCAACGGCCGAGCAGTCCGATCCATCGGCGGAGCACGCCGAGCGGAATCGGCTGCTGGCCCTGGCGAGCGGGCTCGGCGAGCTACCGGCACCGGAGTTGGACCCCGAAGTCAAAATCGTGCAGCGGGCGCGGCTGATCGCCGCCATGGAGGCACAGTTCGCGGAGGGCGCAGCCCAAGTCCCCGAGCAGCGTTCCGGAAAGGGCGCGCACCGCGCGAGCCCATTGAGCAAGTTGCGGCCGCGCTCCCGCTGGTCCAAGGGGCTCGCCGCCGGCGGGCTCACGGTGGGCGTGGCGGCGGGCGCGTTCGGCGGCGTCGCCGCGGCGAGCAACAGCGCCCTCCCCGGCGATTCGCTGTACGGACTCAAGCGCGGCATGGAGGACTTCAAGCTGGGCATGGCCGACGGCGACTCCGATCGCGGCCAGATCTATCTGGACCAGGCGTCCACGCGCATGCAGGAGGCCCGTCGCCTCCTGGAGCGCGGCCGCCTCGGCGACCTCGATCACGAATCGGTGGGCGAGGTCCGCAAGGCGCTGTCCGGCATGCACTTCGACGCCTCCGAGGGCCACCGGCTGCTGCATGAGGCGTACGAGCGCGACGGCTCGCTCAACCCGATCCGGGCGCTGTCGTCCTTCACCACCTCGCACCGCGAGGGCTGGCAGCAGCTGCGCGAGCGGCTGCCCCTCCAGCTCACCGATGTGCGCGATCAGGTGAGTTCGGTCTTCGACGCCATAGACGAGGAGGTCGGCCCGCTGCGGTCGCTGCTCCCGTCCACGTCGGATC
>NZ_JBHVHQ010001278.1:0-1707 GCF_042800135.1 Streptomyces sp. NPDC057654
GTACGCCGAGCGCCGCGAGCACAGCCCGCGCCTGGGTGCGCAGCGTCTCGAACTCGGCGAGCCGTTCGCCCTTGGCCGCGCTGCGGGCCAGCGCGCGGCTCAGGGTCGCGCAGCGGCGTACGGCCTCGGTCATCGGTACGCGCGGGGCGGCGTGCGCGGCGCAGCCGGGGGTGCACCCGGCGTCCACGGCCCAGGGGTTCATCGGGTCTCCCCCAGGAAGTAGCGGCGGTAGCGGTCGTTCAGCTGGTCCATGTCGAGCAGGACGAAGAAGTCGGCGACGTCGAACTCGGGGTCGTGGGCGGGTGCGCCGCACATCCAGGCGCCGAGCCGCAGATAGCCGCGCAGCAGCGGCGGCAGGTCGGCGTAGGCGGGGCGCGCGGCCTCCAGGTCGGCGGGCATCCAGGGGCGGTGCGGGTGGACGCGCAGCTCGGGGGGCGAGGCGTGCTTGGCGGTGCCGAGCAGCCAGGCGCTGGAGGCAGCCTGGCCGCCGTCGGCGAGCGGCACGGAGGCGCAGCCGGCGAGGTAGCGGTGGCCGGAGAGCAGGACGTAGCGGGCGAGCGCGGACCACATGAGGTTGATGACGGCGCCGCTGCGGTGGTCGGCGTGGACGCAGGAGCGGCCGGCCTCGACGACGGCGGGGCGCAGGTGATCGAGTGCCCGGAGGTCGAACTCGCTGTCCGAGTAGGAGTGTTCGGCGCGGCCGGGCGGGAGCAGCCGGTAGGTGCCCACCACCTCGTCCGTGGTCGTGTCGGTGACGATGAGGTGGTCGGCGAGGTCGTCGTAGGCGTCCATGTCGTGGCCGGCCAGCGGCGTGTGGAGGGTGGCGCCCATTTCCTCGCCGAAGACCTGGTGGCGCAGCCGCTGGGCGGCGCGTATCTGCTGCGTGGTGTCCGCGATGGAGGTGACGTACGAGGTGGTGGCCGCTGACGCGGTGGATGTCGGGAGCATGAGTGTGCTGGTCTCCATTCGATGGGCATTCGGTACCGGCGGCGATCGTCCGCTGCCCTGTTCGCGGTCCTCCGTGGGACGTGGGCCCCTGCGTGGGGAGGCCGGCGCCCGCGTGGGGCGGCCGGTCCCTTCTCGCGGGAAGTCGGCCCCGGTGCGGGGGCGTTGATCCCTCTGTGCGGGGGCGTTGATCCCTTGTGGAACGACCGTAGGAGCGGTACGCCGGATGGCGCACTGCACAAACGGCAGCGGGCACCCCTGACCTTCGTCAGGTGGCCGTCGGCTCAGCCGGCGCGCAGCTCCAACGTGCAGCACTTGACGCTGCCGCCGGCCTTGAGGAGTTCGGTGAGGTCCAGGCCGATCGGTTCGTAGCCGCGCTCCCGCAGCGCGGCGGCGAGGCGGGTGGCGGACTCGGGCAGCAGCACATGGCGGCCGTCGCTGAAGGCGTTGAGGCCGAAGACGGCGGCGTCCTCGTCGGTGGCGAGCAGGGCGTCGGGGAACATCTCACGCAGGGCCGCCCGGCTGCCCGGGGAGAAGGCGGCCGGGTAGTACATGACCTCGTCGTCGCCGAGCACGGCGAGGGCGGTGTCGAGGTGGTAGTGGCGGGGGTCGACGAGGGTCAGGCCGGTGACGGGCAGGCCGAAGAACTCCTGGGCCTCGGCGTGGGATCGGGGGTCGGTCCGGAAGCCGGCGCCGGCCAGGAGCCGGCGGCCGGCGAGGAGGTAGTCGCCCTCCCCCTCGTTGATGTGCTCGGGCCAGTGC
>NZ_JBHVHQ010001279.1:0-1705 GCF_042800135.1 Streptomyces sp. NPDC057654
GGCTCCAGGTGGCGCAGCCGGGTGTGGTAGTCCGGGTGCGAGGCGAGCAGCCGGGACAGCGACTCCTGCCGGGGCGGTCCCGCGGCGCCGGTGGGCTGTGCGGCCCGCATCGCCTGCTCGGCGGCTGTCTCCTCCTGGTGCATCTGGCCCAGCACCTGGACCAGCATCGGCGCGAAGCCGAGGGCGGCGGCCTGCTGGTCGGCCCGCAGCTCCGCCTGGCGGCCGACGGCGGCCAGCGCGTACGGCATGACGAGGATCAGCAGCGGAAGCCCGTACAGAGTCTGGACGGTGGCCATGGCGAGGCCGCCGAAGGCGATGAGCAGCATGCCGACGCCGACGCAGGCCAGGCAGCCGGAGGCCCGGCGGACGGCCGAGGCCGCGCCGCGCAGCAGCCGCCAGGCGACACGGCCGGGCAGCGCGTACCAGTAGCCGAGCAGCGAGGACCAGGAGTGGCCGCCGATGTGGTGGCCCAGCTCGTGCGCGAGTACGGCCGCGAGCTGGCCGCTCGGCAGCCGCTGCACGGCGAAGCGGGTGACCCCGACGATATGGCCGGCGGCGGCGACCGCGTTGAGGTGGTCGCTGTCCTCGATCCACAGCTCGTAGTTGCGGCTCACGACGCCCGCGCGGGTACTGACCTCGTGCCAGACGGGCTCCAGCCGCGCCCGCTCGTCGGGGGTGGGGTAGCGCAGCCGCAGGAAGTGCCGGGCGATCACGCTCTCGGTGGGGCGGTGGAACACCAGCACGCCGCTGACCAGCCAGAGGAGCACGAGGATCAGCCCGATGCCGCCGAGGAAGAGGGCGAGGAGGGTGACGACCAGCAGGCTGCACACGAAGTTCGGCACGTGCAGGAGCAGCCGGCTCACGGCGGCGGCGTCCGCGCCGCGCTGGTGATCGGCGAGCACGACGCGGCGCTGCTGGAAGCGCATCTCGTGGGGGTGGGGCGGGGGCTGGGACGGGGGCTCGGGTTCGGGTTGGGGCCGGGGCGGGGGAGGCGGCGGTTGCTGTGGCGGCGGCTGGTGTGTGTCGTGGGCGGGGGGCGCCTGGGGCGGTACGGGCGGTGGCGGGGCGGGCTGCTGGGGGTACTGGGGCGGAGGGGCCTGCGGCGGGGCCTGCGGGTACTCCGGCGGGGCCTGCGGGTACTGCGGGGGCCCCTGCGGGTACTGCGGTGGTGGTGGCGGTGGTGCGCCTGGGTACTGCGGTTCTTCCGGCGGTGTCATTGGGAAGTTCCTTCGATCGGCCCGGCCCGGTACGGGGGCGCGGACGAGAGCGGTACGTACGTACGGAGTCAGCCGACGAGCAGCGCGGCGGGCAGCAGCAGCGTGCCGCCGCAGAAGGCGACGAGCCCGGCCCGAATCCACTGGTGCTTGCGGGCGGCTATGCGGCTGTTCTCGGTGAGCGCGGCGACCAGCCCCGCGAGCGG
The DNA here is from genome assembly GCF_042800135.1 of Streptomyces sp. NPDC057654. Taxonomy (NCBI): domain Bacteria; kingdom Bacillati; phylum Actinomycetota; class Actinomycetes; order Kitasatosporales; family Streptomycetaceae; genus Streptomyces; species Streptomyces sp. NPDC057654. The sequence goes on from NZ_JBHVHQ010001279.1 coordinate 1,421, forward strand.
GTCGCGTTCGGTGTCGGCGAGCGCGGCGGCCAGCCGGCCGAGGGCCGCGGCGCGCTGGATGTCGCCGAAGTAGCTGAGCCGTCGGCCGGGCTGCCACTGGCTGGCGCGGTAGCGCGGGAGCACGGCCATCAGCAGGGCGAAGAGCGACGCGGTGAGCGCCGCGACCCCGGCCCACCACAGGAACGCGCCCGGCCCCGACAAGGCGCCCGGCCGCCAGGACCGGCCGGCGAGCAGCGCGCTGAACACCCCGGCCGTCATGCCCAGCGCCGCGACGAGGACGGACGC
>NZ_JBHVHQ010001281.1:0-1696 GCF_042800135.1 Streptomyces sp. NPDC057654
GTCGTGGTGGCCGTGGCCGTCGGAGTCGATGCCGCCGACGAGGACGAGCAGCCAGTACGCGACGACGACCACCAGCGCGAAGCTGAACACGACGGCCGGGAAGCCGAGCGCGGCTGCGAGGAAGTCGTCCACAGACCCCGTCCCTTCGTCCTCTTGCTCGCGAGCCCCCGTGAGGCCCGCCGGCTGCGCGGGGGCGGCGCCGTGGGCGGGCCTCGGCGCCAGGCCCGTTTCCGGAACCTGGCACCGAGGCCGTCCCCCGTGTCCCCCGTTGTTCCCCCATGTACATATTGGCAGGTGAGAACAGCTGTGCGCATTGCCGGACCCCGGCAATCTTTATGCTTCCCTGATGCCGGGTGCTGCCCCCCTTGGGCGTCTGCCACCCTGGAATCCGCGCGCCAAGAACCCGTCAAGGACGCGTTAAGAGGTGGGGAGAGCACGTGACAAAGCCGGAGCCGACCGAGGACTATCTGGCCGGCTACGCCGAGCTGCTCACCGAGGTGTCGGCGACCGGCCGACGGCTCAACCGCGCCGAACTGGAGTCACGCCGCACCCTCGGCGAACGCGCCGGGGAGAGCGGCTACGGCCTGCGCACCCTCGTCGTCGGCCACCTCGCCGCCACCCGCGCCCTGTGGTCCGAGCTCCCCGCGCCGTCCGGCCCGGCCGGAGCGCGCGGCCTGCGCGCCACCGCCGAGTCCGTCCTTGCCGTGACCGAGCAGGCCATCGACGCCTTCGCCGAGGGGTACGAGCACGCGCAGCGGCTGGCCGTACGGCAGGAGGAGGCCGCGCGCCGCGAGTTCATCGACGACCTGCTGTACGGGCGCAGCGACCTGGGGAGGCTGGCCGGACGCGCCGAGAGGTTCGGGCTGCGGCTCGCCCACGCACACGCCGTCGCGGTCGCCACGGGCCCGGAGCCGTACGACGACGCGCACCCGGCGATGCGCCGCGTGGAGACGGCGCTCAACGGCCGGTTCAGCGAGCGCCGCATCCTGCTGACCACCAAGGACGGCCGGCTGATCTGCGTGGCCCCGGCCGACGAGGACGACGTGCTGCGCTACTTCACCAAGCAGGCGCACGCCGCCACCGACGGCGGCCAGGTGGCCGTCGGACGCCCGCACGAGGGCGCGGGCGGCGTCGTGCACTCCTACGAGGAGGCGCTGGGCGCACTGGACCTCGCCGCGAAGATGGCCATCGACGCGCCGGTGCTGCGCGCCGCCGACCTGCTCGTCTTCCCGGTCCTGACCCGCGACCGGCAGGCCCTGACCGATCTCGTGCGCTCCACGCTGGCACCGCTGCGGGAGGCCCGCGGCGGCCCGGAGCCGCTGCTCGCGACGCTCGACGCGTACTTCGACTCCGGCTGCGTCGCCGCGGAGGCCGCCCGCCGACTCGCCCTGAGCGTCCGGGCGTTCACCTACCGCCTCAAGCGCATCCACGAGCTGACGGGCGCCGACCCCGCCGACCCGATGCACCGCTACACCTTGCAGACGGCGGTGATCGGGGCGCGGCTGCTGGACTGGCCGACGAAGGAGTTGTAGCCGCGGGGGGCGTACGTACGGACGTGCCGGGGCCGGCCGTGGCAACGGGGGAAGGGGCGTGCCACGGCCGGCCTCGGGGCGGCTGCTCAGCCCTGGTACTCGGCGTGCAGCCGCCAGTTGCGCGGGCTGTCGGGGCCCTCCCGCGGGCACACCTCGTACGGCCC
>NZ_JBHVHQ010001282.1:0-1691 GCF_042800135.1 Streptomyces sp. NPDC057654
GCCTGGACGTGCACCGCAGCGCCTGCCTCGACCTCACCTTCGTCGGCTTCGAGTGGGCGCGCACGCTGCTCGTGGACCAGGCGGGCGCGCCGCCGGACCGGGTACGGACCGTGGGACCGCTGGTCGCCCAGCACGAACTGGGGAACTTCCTGACCGGCCCGCGGGGGAACGGCGATACCGGAGCCGTGGAGACGGGCGACGCGGTGCCCAGCACGGCCCCGGACGCGGGGCGTCCCGAGGTCATCATCTTCAGCAACCGCGGCGGCGACACGTATCTGCGCGCCGTGGAGCACCTGGCCCGCCGACAGGCCGACGTCGACCTCGTCTTCGTCGGCTACGGAGACGAGGACACCACCCGGCGCGCCGCGGCTCTCACCGCCGAAGCCGGTGAGACCGGCCGGAACTGGCGGTTCCACACGCGGCTGCGGCAGGAGGAGTACTTCGCCTACATCGACGGCGCCGCGCGCAGACCGCACTCCTTCCTCGTCTCCAAGGCCGGACCGGCCACCGTCCTGGAGGCCGCGTACTTCGGCATCCCCGTCCTCACCCTGGACTCCGGCCTGCCCATGGAGGCATGGGTGCCCGGCCTCGTCCGGGACCAGCGGCTCGGGCGGTGCTGCCGCACCGGGCCGGAACTCCTCGGCGCGCTCGACGCCTGGCTGGACCGGCCGGAGACGGTCGCCGAACACCGGCGGCACGCGCTGGCCTACGCCCGTACCGCACTCGACCAGGACGCGGTGGGCCGGCGGATCGAGCAGGCCGTACGGGACCTGCTGCGCCACGACGGCGCGCCGCGCACCACCGTCGCAACGGGGGAACCCTTATGACCACCCGCCCGCACACCGGGGCCCATACGCCCCGCCCCGCACCACAGGAGGCCCGGGACCGGGCCGCCGCCTTCCTCGTCCGCGGCCGCCAACCGGACGGCTGGTGGCGGGACTTCGACGTCAACGGCCCCAGCAGCAGCTGGCTGACCGCCTACGTCGCCGCCGCCCTCGCCGGCTGCGGCGCGCCGGGCGCCCGCCGGGCCGCCGAGGACGCCTGGGCGCTGCTCGCCGCCGACCGCGCCCGCCGGGGCTGGGGCTACGGCCCCACCGCGCCGCCGGACGCCGACACCACGACCTGGGTGCTGCGCCTGGCCGAGGCCGTGGGCGCCGCGGACGAACCGGCGGCCGAGGACGGCTATGCCTTCCTCACCGCGCACATACGGCCCGACGGCGGCGTGGCCACGTACGCCCACGAGAGCGCCGGGGAGTTCTTCGACCGCCACCCGGTGCCGGGCGGCTGGGACGGCTGGTACGCCGGGCACACCTGCGTCACCGCCGCCGCGGCCGGACTGCGCGGCCTGGCCCGGCGCGCGGAGGTGCGCGGCTGCCTGCGCGAGCGGCAGCGCCCGGACGGCAGCTGGCAGTCGTACTGGTGGACCGAGCACGAGTACGCCACGGCCCTCGCGGCCGGGGCGCTGGGCGCGGAGGCCGCCGAGTCCGCCGCGGCACGCGCCTGGGCGGCGGCCCGGTGCGGCCCCGACGGCGCGGTCCGCACCGCGGCGGCGCCGGACGGATCGGCCTTCGCCACCGCCCTCGCGGCCCTGACGCTGGACGGCGGGGCGGAGCCACTGGTCGACGGCGGCGAACCCGCCCCGCCCGTACGGTGGCTGCTGCGCGCCCAGTCGCCCTCCGGCGGCTGGCCCG
>NZ_JBHVHQ010001283.1:0-1690 GCF_042800135.1 Streptomyces sp. NPDC057654
CCCTCGATGATGTCGCGGGCGCCTTGGCGCAGCAGCTCGGCGCAGACGCGGGAGCCGAGCACTGCCGGGTCGTTGAGTGACTCGCCCCAGAAGTGGGCGTGAACGAACTTGCTTCCGTCGCGGGAGAACACCATGCCGCGCAAGCTGAGCTGTCCGTCGGGTTCGGTGACGCAGTACCCGGCGATCGGGCTGTTGCAGTGCCCGCGGAGGCCGTGCAGCATGACGCGTTCGGCGGTGATCTCTTTCATGGTGCGTTCGTGGTTGAGCTGCTGGAGCAGGTAGGCGACGGCGTCGTCGTCTTTCCGGCATTCGAGGCCGAGTGCGCCGGCGCCGACCGCGGGAAGCACCTGGTCGACGGTGAAGACCTGCCGCCCCCGGTCGACGATGCCGAGGCGTTCGAGGCCGGCGTGCGCGAGGACCATCGCGTCGAGCGTGGTGTCGATCTGGCGTTTGCCGTCGAGCTTCTCGACGCGGGTGCCAACCGCTCCGCGGACCCGAACGATGCTGAGGTCGGGGCGGACGCGGTTGATCTGTGCCTTGCGGCGCACGGCTGAGGTGGCGACGGCTGCGCCGGCGGGAAGGTCGTCGAGCGTCTGCGCGTCGGACCCTTCGGGGAAGAGCAGCACATCGCGTACTTCTTCGCGGGGGAGGTAGGCGGCGAAGATCAGGCCGTGCGGCATGGGTACGTCGCCGGGCACGTCCTTGATGCAGTGCACCGCCATGTCGACCTGGCCGCGCTGGAGCATGGTGTCGATCTCTTTGACGAACAGGCCCTTGCCGCCGAGCCGCGCGAGGTCGCCTTGCCACTTGTCGGCTTCGGTCGTCACCGGTACGACGTCGATGTCGAGGTCGGGTTCCATCTTGCGGAGCAGGCCAGAGACTTGCTCAACCTGTGCGAGGGCCATGGGGGAGCTGCGGGTGCCGATGCGCAGTGGCCGGCCCGGGAAGTCGTTCATAACGCCCCTTCGTGTCGGGTCTCACGGTAGACCGGGCTGCCGGGGGTTTGGAGCGGTCCCACGATGCGCGCGGCTATCGCTGGGTGCAGCATCGTTTTCGCCTCGGTGCGGTCCGCCCAGCGCCACGCGTCGAGTTCGTCGTGCTGCAACGTGATGAGGACTGTGTCTTCCGGTTCGAGGACGGGGCCGGCGAACAGGAACGCCAGGCGGTCCCGACTGTCCTCGCGGGTGGCTTGCAGCCACTCGATGGCGAACAGGTCGAAGACCTGTATGTCGAGGTTGAGGCCGAGTTCTTCGCGGCTTTCCCTGCGGGCGGCGTCGAGGGGTGACTCGCCTTGTTCGACGATGCCGCCGGGGAGTTGCCAAGGGGCGGCGTCGCCCTTGTTGGGGTGGACGATGAGCAGATCATCACTCGAATTGGTGATGAGCACGCTAGCGGTCACGGGGTGGCCGGGGGCCGGTGGGTGCATGGCTCATCCTTCCGGGTCGGTTCGGGGTGCATGAGTCCCGCCTCGGCCGACTCCGCTTCACGGGGCGTGCAGCCGAGGCGGGAGTCTCTACGACGCCGAGTCTTCGGCGTTGCTGGTTTCGGTATCGGTCTGGTCCTGGTCGTCGTCCTCGGTGCCGGTAGTCAGCCCGCCGACGAGGTCGTGCACTTCCATGCGTCCTCGGGTCGGTCGTCCGGTGACCCGCCCCGCTCATCACCGCAGGGCGGGTCGTGGTGGCTCTAGGTC
>NZ_JBHVHQ010001284.1:0-1690 GCF_042800135.1 Streptomyces sp. NPDC057654
CCTTGTTCACACGGGGCGCGCGCCGCTGACCCGCGACTGCGCTCCGCACACGCTCCCGCCCCGCCTGGCCGCGCGGTTGACTCGGTTCGCCGGCATCACCACGTCCGCCGGCCATCCCGTGGATGATCTCCCGGAAGGGGAACGGACCGTGACCACCGATCCCGAGCAGGCCGTCGTCTCGGCTGAGCTCGCGGAAATCCGTCGAGACCTCGAAGTGGGCATCGCCCGCATCGATGGACAACTGGCGCTCCTCGCCCTGCGCGGCGACCAGAGCGAGCAGGATCTGAGCACAGTGAACGTGCACGTACGCGCGTTGGAGCACGGCCGTTGGCCGCTGCCGTCGCTGGCCGCGCTCACCGGCCTGGCCGCCCTGGCGATCGCCATGTGGCAAGCGCTCGGCCGATGAGCGCGGGGTGCGCCTCACAGGGGTGGGGCGCGGTGCACGCCGGTTCGCTCCGGCGCGCCGGGTGCCTTTCAGCCGAGCCGTATATGGTGCAGCAGCAGAAGAGCGGCCGCCATATTGGCGGCCGGGACCTCACCACGCGCGATCAGATCGGGTACCACTTTGAGCGGCACCCACTCGCGCCGGTCCGATTCGAAGCCGTCCTCGGGCGCCCCGGTGTAGACGGCCTCCGGTGTCCAGTAGATGTGGTGCCGGGCGTCGGTGAGGCCGTTGGACGGCTCCACCGTCATGAGGTGCCGCAGCGCGCCCGGTCGCCACCCGGTCTCCTCCTCCATCTCGCGCGCCGCCGCGGACTCGATGGCCTCGCCGTCCTCGACGACTCCGGCGGCCAGCTCCCAGCCCCAGATGTCGGTGATGAAGCGGTGCCGCCACAGCAGGAGGACTTCGTTGGCCTCGTTGACGACCGTGGCGGCGGCGACGGGCCGCAGGCGGATCAGATAGTGGTCGAGGTGAGCGCCGTCGGGGAGTTCGACGTCTGCGAGGTTGACCCGGAACCACCGGTTCTCGTACACGGTTCGCTCCCTGAGATTCTTCCAACGCACGTGTGTGCCACCTTCCGTTCAGGTGGCCACCAGCCCGGCATGGCCCTCACAGGGGCACGCGCAGCGCCCCGTCGATCATTTCGGCGGCCTCGGTCGTCGCCGCGCACCCGCTCTCGATCAGGTGCTCGCGCACCGCCCTCAGCCGGTCCCTCAGCCGTTGTGATTCCATTCCGCGTGCCTGCTCGGTCATCTCCCTGGCGGTGGCCACCGCCTTGTCCGCGTCTCCTTGACGCAGTTCGATGTGCGTGAGCATGGCGAGCCGGTGCACACGGCCCCGGTCGTGGGCCGGGGAGTCGACCGCCTGGTCCGCGTGGACCCGGGCGGGTTCGAGGTCGCCGAGGCTGAGGAGCGCCTCGGCCACCTGCACATTGACCAGGCCGGGCTGTACGTACCCGGTCTCGACGGGCTCCTGGCCGGGGCGGATCCGCTCGGCGGCGGCCTCGGCGCGCCGGATGCAGGCGAGCGCCCCGGCTCCGTCGCCGAGCCGGGCGTACGCCTTGGCCTGCATCGCGTACAGGTCGGCGGCGAGCGCCGGGGTGATATGCGCCCCGACGGCCCGCAGCGCCGACTCCGCGAAGGCCACCCCTTGCCGGTACTCACGCAGGAACAGAGCCTGATTGACGAGCAGGGCGACGACGTACGCGCCGAGCCCGCGGTCCCCGCTGGCCTTGGCGAGCCGCAGCGC
>NZ_JBHVHQ010001285.1:0-1687 GCF_042800135.1 Streptomyces sp. NPDC057654
GCGTATGAGGGCGCGACGATGGAGTGGGTGGACGGGAACATCGGCTCCAAGGTGACGATGAAGTACCCGGCCGTGTACCTGATGGGGGAGCACGCGAAGGGCGAGACGCTGTCCATCGCGTTCTCCGGCGAGGGCCAGCACCAGGACGCCGGGGCGAAGATGGTGCACATGGCGCCGAACACGTCCTCGAACATCGTCTCGAAGTCGGTGGCGCGCGGTGGCGGGCGGACCTCGTACCGGGGGTTGATCGAGATCGGTGAGGGCGCGCACGGTTCGAAGTCGAATGTGCTGTGTGATGCGCTGCTGGTGGACACGGTCTCCCGCTCGGACACCTACCCGTATGTGGACGTCCGTGAGGACGATGTGTCGATGGGGCATGAGGCGACGGTCTCGAAGGTCAGCGATGACCAGCTGTTCTATCTGATGAGCCGTGGTCTGACGGAGTTCGAGGCGATGGCGATGATCGTGCGCGGGTTCGTCGAGCCGATCGCGCGTGAGCTGCCGATGGAGTACGCGCTGGAACTCAACCGGCTCATCGAGCTCCAGATGGAGGGCTCCGTCGGCTGAACCGGCCGAAGCCCCGTCCGCCACCGAAGCAGTCCTCCGAGAAAGCGAGCAGTACGACAGTCATGGCCGACAACATCCCCGCCGGCGGCACCACGGCCGGATCGATCGAGGTGGGCACCACGACCGGTGGTCCCCAGCTCGCCGGTCCGGGTACCGGCCGCACCTCCGCGCACCCCGTCGACGCACGGGTCAGCGCGCCCGCGTCCTACGACGTGGCCGACTTCCCGGTGCCGCACGGCCGCGAGGAGGAGTGGCGCTTCACCCCCCTGGAGCGGCTCAAGGGCCTGCACGACGGCACCGCGCAAGCGGGCGGCACCGTGGCCGTCACCGTCGAGGCGCCCTCCGGCGTGGCGGTGGAGACCGTGGGCCGTGACGACCGCCGGGTCGGCGCGTCCGGCAAGCCCGTGGACCGCGTAGCGGCACAGGCCTACTCCGCCTTCGAGAAGGCGTCCGTCGTCACCGTGCCCAAGGAGACGGTGCTCGACGAGCCCGTCCGGATCGCCGTGCACGGCGAGGGCGGCACCTCCTTCGGCCACCTGGTCGTGGAGCTCGGCGCGTTCGCCGAGGCCGTCGTCGTCATCGACCACACCGGCGACGCCACCCTCGCCGCCAACGTCGAGTACCTGCTCGGCGACGGCGCCAAGCTCACCGTCGTCTCCGTCCAGGACTGGGACGACAAGGCCGTGCACGTCGCCCAGCACACCGCGCTGGTCGGCCGGGACGCCAGTTTCAAGTCCGTCGTCGTCACCTTCGGCGGCGACCTGGTGCGGCTGCACCCGCGGATCGTCTACGGCGGCCCCGGCGGCGAGGCCGAGCTGTTCGGCCTGTACTTCACGGACGACGGCCAGCACCAGGAGCACCGCCTCTTCGTCGACCACGACGCCCCGCACTGCCGCAGCAACGTCACGTACAAGGGCGCGCTCCAGGGCCGCGGCGCCCACGCGGTGTGGATCGGCGACGTGCTGATCCGCGCCGGGGCCGAGGGCACCGACACGTACGAGCTGAACCGCAACCTGGTCCTCACGGACGGGGCGCGCGTCGACTCGGTCCCCAACCTGGAGATCGAGACCGGCGAGATCGTGGGGGCCGGGCACGCCTCGGCGACCGGCCGGTTCGACGA
>NZ_JBHVHQ010001286.1:0-1667 GCF_042800135.1 Streptomyces sp. NPDC057654
CGTGATGACCGCGGTGGCCGGCCCTCCGGTGGTGGCTATGGCCAGCGCGACGACCGCGGTGGCTTCCGGCGTGACGACCGTGGCGGCAGCGACCGGCGCGACAGCCGTCCCGGTTTCCAGCGCGATGACCGTGGGCCGCGTCGGGACGACGACCGTGGTGGATTCCGCCGCGACGACCGTTCGCGTGGTCCGCGTCAGGACGACCGCGGTGGGTTCCGTCGTGATGACCGTGGTGGCAATGACCGTCGTGACGATCGTCGTGACGACCGGGGCGGGTTCCGGCGTGACGATCGTGCTCCGCGTCGGGATGACGACCGTGGTGGGTTCCGGCGCGACGACCGGCGCGATGAGCGTCCGGCGTTCCGTCGGGACGACGACCGTCCGCGTGGGCCGCGTCGCGATGATGACCGTGGTGGTCGGCCTGCCGGCGGCAGTGGCGGCGGCGGTGGATATGGGCGTCGTGATGACCGCGGTGGCCGGCCCTCCGGTGGTGGCTATGGCCAGCGCGACGACCGCGGTGGCTTCCGGCGTGACGACCGTGGCGGCAGCGACCGCCGCGACGACCGGGGCGGGTTCCGGCGGGACGAGCGTCGCGATGACCGGCGGGACGACCGTGGGCCGCGTCGGGACGACGACCGTCCGCGTGGGCCGCGTCGGGACGATGACCGGGGTGGCCGGCCTGCTGGTGGCGGTGGCTTCGGTCGGCGCGATGACCGTGGCGGCGGTGACCGGCGTGACGGCGACCGTGGCGGGTATCGCGGCGGGCAGCGTCCCCCGCGGGACGACCGGCGGGACGACCGGCGCGGGGGCGGCGGGTATCGGGGGCGGGACGAGCGTGGGTCCGGTGGGTTCGGGCGGCGCGATGACCGGGAGCGGGACCGGGAGCCCGTACGCCGGCTGCCGATCCCCGAGGACGTGACCGGCAACGAGATCGACCCCGACGTGCGCCAAGAGCTGCTGAGCCTGCCGAAGACGCTCGCCGAGGACGTCGCGCGGAACCTCGTGATGGTGGCGAAGCTGCTGGACGAGGACCCGGAGCAGGCGTACGAGTACTCCCGTATCGCGCTGCGGCTCGCTTCCAGGGTCGCGGCCGTGCGGGAGGCGGCCGGGTTCGCGGCGTACGCGACCGGGAAGTACTCCGAGGCGCTGGCCGAGTTCCGTGCGGCGCGGCGGATGACCGGGTCCGTCGACCTGTGGCCGGTCATGGCCGACTGTGAGCGCGGGATGGGCCGGCCGGAGCGGGCCATGGCGATGGCCGGTGAGCCCGAGGTGCAGCGGCTGGACAAGGCCGGGCAGGTCGAGATGCGGCTGGTCGCCGCCGGGGCCCGTAAGGACATGGGACAGGCCGACGCGGCGGTCGTGACGCTCCAGAGCCCGGAGCTGGCCTCGAACTCGATCCAGCCGTGGACCGCCCGCCTCCGTTACGCCTACGCCGACGCGCTGCTTGAGGTCGGGCGCGAGGACGAGGCGCGCGAGTGGTTCGGGAAGGCGCTGGAGGCCGACCAGGGCGGTACGACGGACGCCTCCGACCGGCTCGCCGAGCTGGACGGCGTCGAGTTCGTGGACGCGCTGGACGAGGACGGCGGCGAAGACGGCAGCGGGAATGGCGGCGAGGCCGAGCACGGCGATCAGCGCTGATCGTCGACGCTGGGAGGGCGGGGTTCCGG
>NZ_JBHVHQ010001287.1:0-1664 GCF_042800135.1 Streptomyces sp. NPDC057654
GCTCCTAATTCGTGAGTAGGTGGCTCCAGGTCAGCCCCGGAGAGACTGCTGGACTTGGTGTGGATGGGTTGCGTGGTGGTCGCATGGGCGCCGGAGGGACTCCTGAATGCTCCCGGCCCGATGAGGCCTTATGAAAGAGCGGTTGTCTCCGGCGCCTTCGGACCGCCGCGGGACCCATCCCGACCGCCCGGACGTTGATCGTCGTGGTGCGAGCCCGCCGCAGGGCGACCTCCCGTTTCCTCCCGAGCCTTCGAGCTCTGCACGAGACTGAGGCCCCCGCGGTGCGCTGGCGTCACGAACGGCTAGTGAGATGGCGGACCCAAGAGTCCTGGAATTAGGGCGCCGCGTGACCCACACAGGCTTGCCACCTGCACAAACGCACAGGGCAAGGAGAACGGATTGAACGTGTACTGCGGAATCGACTGGGCAGAACGCCACCACGACGTCGCCCTGGTCGACGACACCGGCACCCAACTCGCCAAGAAGAGGATCACTGACGACGCGGCCGGCTACCGCGTGCTGCTGGAACTGCTCGCCGAACACGGCGACACCCCCGAAGACCCCATACCGGTGGCGATCGAGACCAGTCACGGCCTGCTGGTCGCCGCCCTGCGCACCGGCAGCAGGCAGATCTACGCGGTCAACCCGCTGTCCGCCGCCCGCTACCGGGACCGGCACGGGGTCAGCCGCAAGAAGTCCGACCCGGGCGACGCCCTGGTACTGGCGAACATCCTGCGCACCGACATGCACGCTCACCGGCCGCTGCCCGACGACAGCGACCTGGCCCGCGCGATCACCGTGCTCGCCCGCGCCCAGCAGGACGCGGTCTGGCACCGCCAGCAGCTGGTCAACCAGGTCCGCTCGCTGCTCAAGACGTTCTACCCGGCCGCCCTGGATGCCTTCCAGGGCAAGCAGCACGGCCTCGCCCGTCCCGAGGTCCGCACGGTCCTGGCCACGGCGCCGACCCCGGCGCGAGCGGCGAAGCTGTCGATCGCGCAGCTCCAGGCGGCGCTCCGCCGCGCCGGCCGCAGCCGGGGGATCGAGGCCGAGGCCCGGCGGCTGCGGGAGATCTTCCGCAGTGAGCACGCCCGCCAGCCGCTCGCCGTCGAGGACGCCATGGGACACCAACTCGCCGCACTCATCATCCAGTTGGATGCCGCCTGTCGGGCGGCAGATGAACTGGCCGAGGCGGTCGAGGAGTCTTTTCGCAAGCACCCGGACGCTGACGTGCTGCTCAGCTTCCCCGGCCTCGGCGTCCAGCTCGGCGCCCGGGTGCTCGCTGAGATCGGAGACGACCACGACCGCTTCGCCGATGCCCGCGCACTGAAGGCATACGCCGGCTCGGCTCCCATCACCCGCGCCTCGGGCAGGAAGAAGTTCGTCGGCCGCCGTTTCATCAAGAACGACCGGCTGATCACGGCCGGATTCCTCTGGGCTTTCGCCTCGTTGACCAGCTCGCCCGGAGCTGACGCACACTACCGTCGTCGGCGCGCGGCCGGGGACTGGCATGCCCAGGCCCAGCGACACCTGTTCAACCGCCTGCTCGGTCAGCTCTACCACTGCCTGCATACCGGACAGCTCTTCAACGAACAACACGCGTTCACCTCCTTCCCGGCCGAGCCGGCCGTCGCGGCTTGACTTCTTAAGCACGTGAGATGTCTTTC
>NZ_JBHVHQ010001288.1:0-1662 GCF_042800135.1 Streptomyces sp. NPDC057654
CGTGAGCCACTGGAGCCGCAACTGCTCGGTTCCGCCCGGCTGCCCGCGCATCCCCGCCCGCCGGTGCGCGGCCGGCCAGTGCCCCGCCGTCAGCTTGACGAGCGTCGTCGCCGCCCCGGCCACCGCGACGGTCGCCCCCGCGCCGAACGCCGTGCCCGCCGAGGTGCCGTACCCGAGATCCGCACCGAAGGCCGCCGCCGCGGCCACGATCGTCACCAGCCCCGGCGTGGCCAGCGCACCGCGCGACAGCCGCGCGGACAAGGGCCGTTGAGTGGCTTCCGCCTCGTCCAGGGCGCGCACGTACGCGCCGTACTCCTCGGCGGCCTTCGCCGCCATGTCCGCCAACTCGGCACGCCCCCGCGCGAGCAGCACCGCCGCATCGGTCCGCCCGCCCGACCGGCGCACCTCCTCCTCGACCGCCCGCGTCAACAGGCCGTCGACCTCTGCCTGATGGCTGTCCCGCAGGGCTACCACTGAGCCCGGCATACGCTCCCCTTCCGAAGGTGACCGTTTCGATCTCCGGTTCTTTCCCTCAAGTCTTCCGTCTCCACGGGAAATACGGCAGCCCTGTGGATAACTCGACGCGGTGAGGGGGCGGGGAGGGATGAGTGAAGGTCAGGGCGGGGGCACGGCGAGACCGTGCCGAAGACCACGGACGGCCAGAGCGTCACGACAGAGAGCGAGTGCCGCGACGGAGAGTTGGACACATGACGCCTGTTTCGTCCATTCCGCCGAGCCCGGGGCCGAGCTGAGCGCGCCCCGGTCCCGGCCGTCTACCGCGGCCTCCTGTACCGGTGGGCCGTGGAACCCGGCCGGGGTGTGGCGGACGGATCCGTGATGGTGCGGAACAGGGATTCCATGACCGCCAGGCCGGAGGCCAGTCCGGTGAGGCGGCCCGATCCCGGATCGAGCGGTGTGCCGGTCCAGCCGGGCCCCGCCAGCATGGTCAGGGGGTGGCTGCGGGCGCCGCGTACGCCCCATTCGCAGGCGAGGAGGGCGCGCGCCACGGTCAGGTCGGCGGTCTGCCGGCACTGGGCCCACAGGACGACGGCGCACGGGCCGAGGCGCCGGACGGTGGACTCCAGGGCTTCCACCGGGACCGCGGCCCCGAAGATGCGGGTGGGCAGGCCCCGTTCCACCAGCGCCGCCCACAGGGCTTCGATGGGAAGGCAGTGCTGTTCCGTCGGCATGCAGGCCAGCACGACCGGCGGGCGGTTGTCCCCGGTCGTGGTGACGGTGGAGCGGAGGGTGGTGGACACATGCCAGGAGAGGAGGTGCTCCACCTCGACGTACGACTCTTCGGAGGCCGCCCAGTTGCGGCCGATGGCGTGCAGGGCCGGGGCGATGATCTGCTCCCAGGCGACGACGACTCCGTAGGTGTCGACCGCGGACCAGAGCTGGGCCTGCACCGCCGAGGCGTCGAGCCGTTCGGCTGCGCGTACCAGACCCCGGCTCTCCGGCCAGACCTGGCCCAGGGGCAGGTCGCGGAAACCGCCGGGGTCGCGGGGACCCGGCAGGGCCGCCTGCGGGCGGTCCGCGGGCGGGCCGGCGTCCTCCAGCGCCATACGAGCCGCTTCGGCGGGCGTGACGCCTTGTGCGGTCAGCCGGCACATGTGTTCCAGCCTGGCCACGTCGTCGGGGGTCCAGCGCCGGTGGCGGCCC
>NZ_JBHVHQ010001289.1:0-1646 GCF_042800135.1 Streptomyces sp. NPDC057654
CGACGAATCACGCACGACGAATCACGCACGACGAATCACGCACGACGAATCACGCATGACGAATAACGAAGCGAAGGGGAGAGCTGTGTCTGAGGTTGACTTCGATATCGGCATCATCGGCGGCGGCCCGGCCGGCGCCACGGCTGCTTCCTACCTGTCAAAGGCGGGCCTGAGCTGCGTAGTGTTCGAGGGTGATCTCTTCCCCCGCGAACACGTCGGCGAATCGCTGATACCCGCCACCACGCCCGTACTCGCCGACATCGGGTTCCTGCCGCAGATGGAAGAGGCCGCGTTCCCCAGGAAATACGGCGCCGCCTGGACCTCCGCCACCGAACAGTCCATCCCCACCATGGGGTTCAAGGGCATGTCCCACGGATTCCGGGCCGCCGAGATCGAATTCCACGAGCGCGAACAGCTCGGCGTCCACCAGGATTACACCTACCACGTGGACCGCGGGAAATTCGATCTGCTGCTCCTCCAGCACGCGGGCAGCCTGGGCGCGAAGGTCTACGAAGGCATCCGCATCCGCCGCGTCGACTTCTCCGAGCCGCGGCCGCGGATCGTCTTCCCGCTCGGCGCCGGCGAATCCTCGGTCACCGTACGCATGGTCATCGACGCCAGCGGCCGCGGCACCTTCCTCGGCCGGCAGCTCGGCCTCAAGGTCAGCGACCCGGTCTTCAACCAGTACGCCGTCCACTCCTGGTTCGACCGCCTCGACCGCTCCGCCCTCGCCGTCAACAAGGAGCAGGCCGACTACATCTTCATCCACTTCCTCCCGGTCACCGACACCTGGGTCTGGCAGATCCCCATCACCGACACGATCACCAGCGTCGGCGTCGTCACCCAGAAAAAGCACTTCAAGGCGTCCAGCTCGGACCTTGAGGGCTTCTTCTGGGAGTGCGTCGGCAGCCGCCCCGACCTGCGCGACGCCCTGAAGAACTCCCAGCAGGTACGCCCGTTCAAGGCCGAGGGCGACTACAGCTACGCCATGAAGCAGATCTGCGGCGACGGCTGGGCCCTCGTCGGCGACGCCGCCCGTTTCGTCGACCCGATCTTCTCCAGCGGCGTCAGCGTCGCCCTCAACGGCGCCCGGCTGCTCAGCCACGACGTCATCGCCGCCGCGGAGACCGGCGACTTCGGCAAGGGCTCGTTCCACACCTACGAGAGCAAGCTGCGCCGGGCCGTCGGCAACTGGTACGAGTTCATCTCCATCTACTACCGGCTGAACATCCTGTTCACGGCCTTCGTGCAGGACCCGAAGTACCGCATGGACGTCCTGAAGATGCTCCAGGGCGACGTCTACGACGACACCGAGCCCAAGGCGCTCGCCGCCATGCGGGAGATCACCCGGCAGGTCGAGGAGAACCCCGACCACCTGTGGCACAAGCACCTGGGCTCGCTGCGCGCGCCCAGCGCCGCGCCACTGTTCTGACCGTACGGCCGTCTGACCGTTCGGACCACGGCAGTTGGAGGGGAACGCGCCGATGCACGAAGCGATCGCCATGGTGGGGGCGGGCTGCCGGTTCCCCCGCGGGGCCGACGGACTCCCGGAGTTCTGGCGCCTGCTGCGCGCGGAGACCGACGCCGTCGAGGAAGTCCCCCCGGAACGCTGGGACGTGGACCGCTACTACTCCACGGACCCGCAC
>NZ_JBHVHQ010001290.1:0-1646 GCF_042800135.1 Streptomyces sp. NPDC057654
GTGCGAGCTGTTCCAGCCCTCCACCACGAAGGAGAGGACGCCGACCCGGGGGGCGTCGTCGCCGAAGAGCGAGAGCACCTTCACCTCGGGGATCGCGGCGAGCCCTTCCCGGACCCGTGCCAGGAGCCGCTGCTCGCGCTCGACGAGCGCGTCGAAGCCGGCCTCGGTCAGCGCCTTGCAGGCGGCGGCGATGGCGTAGACGCCGATCACGTTCGGCGACCCAGCCTCGTGCCGGGCCTCGGTCTCGTGCCACTCGACGTCCACGCCGCCGTCCGCGCGCCGCTCGACCCGGCGGCTCGCCCCGCCGCCCGCGAGGTACGGCTCGGCCGCCAGCAGCCAGTCCCGGCGCCCGGCGAGGACGCCCGAGCCGAACGGCGCGTACAGCTTGTGGCCGGAGAACGCCACCCAGTCCACGTCCGAGGCCGCCACGTCCACCGGGTGGTGCGGCGCGAGCTGCGCGGCGTCGACGACGATCCGCGCGCCGTGCGCGTGGGCGGCGGCGGCCAGCTCCCGTACGGGCCACACCTCGCCCGTCACGTTGGACGCGCCCGTCACACAGACCAGCGCGGGCCCGTACGGCTCCCGGTCGGCGAGCGCCTTCTCCAGCGTCTCGACGGCCTGCGCCGGGGTGCGCGGCGCGTCGAGGTAGCTGACGGTGACGTCAGAGGCGGCGGAGGCCGCGCGCCGCTCCCACGGCAGCAGCGAGGCGTGGTGCTCGGTCTCGAAGACGAAGACCCGCGTGCCGCGCGGGAGCGCCGAGGCCAGCAGGTTGAGCGAGTCCGTGGTGGAGCGGGTGAAGATCACCTGGTCGTCGGCACGGCAGCCGAGGAACTCCGCGACGTCGGCCCGGCTGTTCTCGAACAGGTCGGTGGAGAGCTGCGAGAGGTAGCCCGCGCCGCGGTGCACGCTGCCGTAGTAGGGGGCGTACGCGGCCACGTCGTCCCAGACCCGCTGAAGGGCGGGCGCGCTGGCGGCGTAGTCGAGCGCCGCGTAGGCGACCTCGCCGCCGGTTACGAGCGGGACGCTGACGTTCCGGCCGAGCACCGGCAGCGGCTGGCAGGCCTCCGAAGGAGTGGTGGCGACGGCGGTGGCGGTGGCGTGTGCGGACATGCTGAACTCTCCCGGCGGTGCAGGCGGAATGTCTTCGAAGGCGCACGCGTTCGGGGACGCGTACGGAACGCCTCGACGCACGGCTCGCGCCGCGTACGGAGGCATGAAGAGATCTGAGAAGACCTGAGGAACCCTCAGGGGACGTCAGAAAAGGGGCCGTCGGCCCTATCGCATTCGCTTGCTCACGAGACTGCTCCCTCAAGACCAGGACCCCTGGACGAGGGGCCCGCGCTTGCCGAGGACCTTGCTGTCCACGACCTGGTCTTCACCCGGGGCACCCCGCCACGGACGGAGGGTTGCCGGACAGCGGGCCGGGGCCTATGTCGCTGTCACTCATGACCTGTGCGGTATCTTGCCACACGATCTTCGATGCGCAAGGCGCGGTCCGCACTGTGGACTGCGCCTTGCGTCACACGAAGACGCGCAACGACGCGCGACGTCATACGAAGGCGCCAAGGCACGCGGGGCGCGTCGCGCCCCGCACCACCCGAAGCCCGCACCCGCCGCCCGCCGCCCAGGCGTCCGGCGTCAGGCGT
>NZ_JBHVHQ010001291.1:0-1643 GCF_042800135.1 Streptomyces sp. NPDC057654
AGCCGCGCGCCGCGCCCGCGGGCGTCCGCCACGTGATCCCCGGAGAGTTGACTTGAACGTTTTGGTGGACAACTTCGCGATGTTTCGCGAAGGGTTCTTCGGAACCGTCGAGCTGACGGCGCTCAGCTCACTGCTCGCACTGGTGCTGGGCACCCTCATGGCCGCGTTCCGCGTCTCTCCGGTGCCCGCCCTGCGCATATTCGGCACGGCCTGGGTGACGCTGCTGCGCAACACCCCGCTGGTGCTCCTGTTCCTCGTCGTCACCCTGGGCCTGCCCGCGCTGGGCCTCAAGGGGTGGGACTCCTTCTGGCTCGCCGTGATGGCGCTGGGGTGCTACACCTCCGCCTTCATCTGCGAGGCGATCCGCTCCGGCATCAACACGGTGCCGGTGGGGCAGGCCGAGGCCGCCCGGTCGATCGGCATGACCTTCGGCCAGACGCTCGGCCAGATCGTGCTGCCGCAGGCGGGGCGCACGGCGCTGCCGCCGATCGGCAGCCTGCTGATCGCCCTCACCAAGAACTCGGCGATCGCCTCCGGCTTCAACGTCACCGAGCTGGGCTCGGTGCAGCAGACGCTGAACTCGGCCGCCGGCTACAACATCTACGTGATCTTCGTGTGGATCGCGATCAGCTACATGATCATCACTTTCGCGCTCAGCGGCCTCTTCCGGCTGCTGGAGAACCGGCTGGCGGTGGCCCGATGAGTTCCAGCGTCCTCTATGACGTGCCGGGGCCGAAATCCCGGGTGCGCAACCGGATCTACGGCCTGCTCTCCACGGTCGCGATCCTCGGGCTGATCGCCTTCGTCATCTACAAGTTCAACGACACCGGGCAGTTCCAGGCCGGGCTCTGGGAGGCGTACGAGTACACCGACACCCAGCAGCGCATCGTCGACGGCCTGCTGACGACGCTCAAGACCTTCGCGATCGCCGCGGCGCTCTCGGTGGCGCTCGGCGCGGTGCTGGCGGTCGGGCGGCTCTCCGACCACAAGCCGGTCCGGTGGGCGGCGACGGTGATCGTGGAGTTCTTCCGCGCGATGCCGCTGCTGATCATGATCTTCCTGCTGTTCGCGGCGGTCTTCACGACCGAGCCCATGTGGGCGCTGATCATCGGTCTGACGCTCTACAACGGCTCGGTGCAGGCGGAGATCTTCCGGTCCGGCATCAACGCCGTGCCCAAGGGGCAGGGCGAGGCCGCGTACGCCATCGGGCTCCGCAAGACCCAGGTGATGACCACCGTCCTGGTGCCCCAGGCGGTCCGCTCGATGCTGCCGTCGATCATCAGCCAGCTCGTGGTGACCCTCAAGGACACCTCGCTCGGCTTCGTGATCCTCTACGAGGAGCTGCTCTTCGTCGGCAAGTCCTTCGCCCAGCAGACCCCGCCGGTGAACGGCGTGTACGCCTTCATTCCGATGGTGATCGTCTTCGGTTCCCTCTACATCCTGCTCTGCCTCGCCCTGTCCTCGCTCGCCACCTGGGTCGAGCGGCGCAGCCGGCACAGCCGCAAGGGCACCCCGCCCGCCCTCAAGGGCACCGCCGCGACCGTCATGGTCGACCCCGGCCACAGCGCCGCGTCCGGCCCCGGCGACGCCGGGACGGGTCCGGACGGCCCCAAGGCCCCTTGACGCGCCATGTGATGACGCCC
>NZ_JBHVHQ010001292.1:0-1636 GCF_042800135.1 Streptomyces sp. NPDC057654
GTGGTGTCCCCGGCCCGGCCAGGCCGGGTGGGTCAGCACACGGTGGTGGGCTGCTCGTGCGGCGGTGCCGTGGTGATGGCTGGCCGGGTTGCGGTCAGCGGCTCGTCGGTGATGGCGAATACGAGGTGCACCGAGTAGCCGGGGCGGCTGGGGGTGCTGACGTCGTGCGGTATGCCGCGCGGCAGCAGCAGGACGTCGCCCGCTTGGGTGAGGACTGGGTGCGGGTCATCGTCCGCGTGCGGCCACACCTGCCATTGCTTCGCGCCGCGCATCTGCACGATCACCCCGTCCCACCCGTCATCGTGTTTGCCGAGGGTGCGGTCGCCGGCGTGCGATTCGTACATGGTGCAGATGACGCGGCGGCGGACCAGCCGCGCCAGGTGCAGCGCGGCGAGGCTGTACCAGCCGTCGCTGCGGACGTTGATGCTCTCGTAGACACGCGTGCGCGCCCGCTGGTCGTACGCGTGCTTCACCGCCTCCTCGTCGGCGTCGCGGTAGAAGCCCGTACGGTCCATCAGCGCCACCGTCTGGCGGGGGCTGCGCTGGTCCGCCAGGGGCAGGGGCAGCGCCTCGACCTGCGGCGCCGCGAAGACCTGCGGTGCGTGGCGGAGCTGCGCCAGCGAGAGGCCGCCGTAGTGCGGCAGGAGGGCGGTTCCCAGTCGGGCGGCGAACCCGAAGGCGGCGGCCAGGTGCGTGCGGTCGTCCATGAGGCCGTTCACTACGAGGCGTAGAGATGGCCGGTGGTCCCGTCGGGGCGCTGGATGCCCCTGCACCAGTCCGCGCGGGGGGCGAGGCCGTAGTCGGTGAAGTCGGTGTCCGCCGGGTCGAGTACCTGGGTGGTGTGCAGGAGGTCGTCGGGGGCGAGGTCGGTGATCTTGCGTGGGCGCAGTTCGATGACGCCCTCGGCGTTCACCGTCTGTACCAGGACCTCGTCGGCGACGGTCTGCGGCGCGGGGGCTCCGATCACGAGGCGGAACGATGCGCCGAGCGGATGCTGCTCCTGCACCTGGATGAGCTGGTGGACGAGGTCCGCTTCCTGTTCGGCCAGGAGCGGTGTGGACATCGTGGTCATGAGAATCCTTCGGTGGTGTGTGGTGCGGCGGGTGGACAGTCGGCTCATCGGCCGGCCTGCGCTGCGGGTCGCTCTGCTGCGGTGGAGGACCGTCATCGGGGTTGCTCCGTCTCCGCGCGGAGGGCGCGCTGCCTGTCGGTGTCCGCGGTCGTTCGCGCTAGTAGTAGAGGTGGCCGGTGCTTCCGTCGGGGCGCTGGGTGGTCATGCAAATGTCCGCGCGCGGGTGGTGGCTGTAGTCGGTGAAGTCGGTGTCCGCCGGGTCGAGTACCTGCGTGGTGTGCAGGACGTCGTCGGGGGCGAGGTCGGTGATCTTGCGTGGGCGCAGTTCGATGACGCCCTCGGCGGTCACCGTCTGGACCAGGACCTCGTCGACGGCAACCGGCGTAGTCGGAGCTGCCAGGAGGCGGAAGGACGCCCCGAGCGGGTGTCCGCTCAGCACGTCGGCCAGGCGGCGCAGCAGGTCGATCTGCTGTCCGGCCAGCGCCTCCGGAGGCAGCGGGGACAGTACGGCGGTCACGGGTTTCTCCTTGTCGGTGGTCGGCGGCGGCGCGGCCCGTAAGGGAC
>NZ_JBHVHQ010001293.1:0-1635 GCF_042800135.1 Streptomyces sp. NPDC057654
CCGTACGTACGGGCCCGCCCGCGCCCCGCGCCGGGGCGACCGCCGTCGTGGACGAGCCCCTGACGCTCTTCGCCGCGGGCGGCTGGCTCCGGCTGCGCACGCCCTACGGTTCGGTGGCCCTGCGCACCACCGACGCCGGCGGCCTGGCCGGCCTCACGGTCACCCCGGCCTGACCTGGGCCAGGGCCAGGGCCTGGGGCGGCCGACCCGGGCCCCGGCCGTGCGGCGAGCGGGCTCGCGGGCCTCGGCTACGCCTCCGCCTGCCCCTGTCCAGGGCCGTCCTGGGCGGGTGGGGTCGCCTGACCCGGGTCCGTACAGCGCGTCAGTGACCTGGAGCGCACAGGCTCGCTCTCACCGTCGCCTCGCCCGATCTCAGTTCGCCCAGGGCCGACGGCGAACGCACTCACCGGCCCTGCCGTCGCTCCCTCGCGGTCCCCGGCCACCCGGCCCCCGGCCCGTCCAAGCGCGAGGGTTCAGCCGCCAGCGCCCTGTCCGCCGCGCAGCGGCCTTGTCAGCCCTCGGAGTTGATCATGGAGGCGGCGGCGTAGGTGAGGTAGTTCCAGAGCTGGGTCTCGTGCTCTTCGGAGAGGGACATGCGGTCGAGGGCCGCGCGCATATGGCCGAGCCAGGCGTCGTGGGCGGCGCGGTCGACGGTGAACGGGGCATGGCGCATGCGCAGCCGGGGGTGGCCCCGGTTGTCGCTGTAGGTGCGGGGGCCGCCCCAGTACTGCATGAGGAAGAGCGCGAAGCGCTCCTCGGCCGGTCCGAGATCCTCCTCCGGATACATCGGCCGGAGCAGCGGGTCCTCGGCGACCCCCTGGTAGAAGTAGTGCACCAGGCGCCGGAAGGTCTCCTCGCCGCCGACCTGCTCGTAGAAGGTCTGCTCCTGAAGCGTGCCGCGCGGAATCTTGTTCACCCCTTCATGGTCTCAGACGCCTCGCCCGAGGACCGGGGATCTAGGACTCCCGTGCGATAGGGCTGTGGCAGAGCCGCGATACGGCCGCGGTACAGCGGCTCCGTCCGCCGTCAGTAGTCGCGTCCGCGGGTGCCGCGGCGCACAGTGGACACATGGGCGGTACGGACCGGAGTACGGACCTGCGCGCCGGCCTCGTACGCGAGCTGCTGGCGGGCGGCGCCCTGGCCGACCCGCGGTGGCGGGCCGCGTTCGAGGAGGTCCCGCGCCATGTCTTCGTGCCGTACTTCTACCTCGGCGTAGTCGGCGGGTACGAGCGGCTGTGGGGCGAGGACCCCGATCCGCTGCGGCGCGAGCGCTGGCTCACCGAGGCCTACGCGGACGCCCCGCTCGCCACCCGGCTGCGCGACGGCGAACTGGTCTCCTCCAGCAGCCAGCCCTCCCTGATGGCCCGGATGCTGGACTACCTGGACGTACGCGACGGTCACACCGTCCTGGAGATCGGCGCGGGCACCGGCTACAACGCGGCCCTCCTCGCCCACCGCCTCGGCGACGAGAACGTCACCACCGTCGACCTCGACCCGGAGATCACCGAGACCGCCCGGAACCACCTCGCGGCGGCCGGCCGGCACCCCGCCGTCGTCACCGGGGACGGCGCGCGCGGCTGCCCCGCGCGCGCTCCCTTCGACCGGATCATGGCCACCTGCGCCCTGACGTACGTAC
>NZ_JBHVHQ010001294.1:0-1634 GCF_042800135.1 Streptomyces sp. NPDC057654
CATCGGTACGGTCCAGCCGCCGGAGGCGCTGTGCAGGAGGCCGACCGCGAACGGGCCGAGGGCCGCCACCAGGTAGCCGAGGGACTGGGAGAGCGTGGAGAGGGCGGTGGTCTCGGCGGGGGTGCTGCCGCTGTCGCCGATCACGGCCAGGACGAGGGGGAAGGAGCACAGGCCCAGGCCGACGAGGACGGCCCACAGCAGCGGCAGCGAGGTGGGCGCGGCCAGCAGGCCCGCGAAGCCGGCGAGCATGGCGGCCGAGATGACGGTGAAGGCGGTGCGCAGCCGGCCCGGGGCGCGGGCGAAGGCCAGTACGGCGAAGGTCGCGGGGATGCCGACGGCCTGGGTGACGGCGAGCATGCCGCCCGCCGCGCCGCCGGACATGCCGTGGTCGGTCAGGAGCGAGGGCAGCCAGCCGATGACGGCGTAGCAGTTCAGGGCCTGGAGGGCGAAGTAGGCGGTGACGAGCGCGCCGAGCCGGGTACGGGCCATGGCCAGCGGTGATATCCGCTCCCCCGCCGTGTCGCCCGTCGCGGTCCGCGCCGTCGGCGGCCGTACGAACGACCAGACGGCGGTGGCGGCCAGGGCGGGCAGCGCCCAGACGGCGAGTCCGAGCGAGGGGGACCCGACGGCGTCGGCAACGGGTACGGCCACGGCGGCGCCCAAGGTCGAGCCGAGGGCCATGGTGGTGGTGTAGACGCCGGTCAGGAGCGCGACGCGGGTCGGGAAGCGGGCGCGCAGCAGGCTGGGCAGCAGGACGTTGCACAGGGCGAGTCCGGAGGTGCCGAGGACGGTGCCGACGAGCAGGGCCCAGGTGGCGGGGACGGCTCGTACGGCGAGTCCGGCGGTGAGGGCGGCGAGGGCGAGGAGCACGGTGCGCTCGGCCCCGAGCCGCCGTGCGAGCGTCGCGGTGCCGGCGCCCGCGGCGGCGAAGGCGAGGGTGGGGAGGGCGGGCAGCAGGGCGGCGGCCAGGGGGCCGAGGCCCGGGTCCGCCCGGAGCCGGTCCAGGAGGGCGGCGGCGCTGCTGATGCCCAGGCGGAGGTTGAGGGCGATCAGCACGATGCCCGCGCCGGCTATGAGGGCGGAGCGGGTGGGGGTGGCGGGTGCGACGTTCACCCCGCAAAGGTAAGACGTCTGATGTTTCCCTGTCGAGTCATAGGCCCTATAGGTCAAATCATCGAATGTATGCTGGGAGCAGCCGCTGTCCGCCCCGTATGGCGGCCCCGACCACCAGCCCCGGAGAGTGCGCCCGATGAGCCTGGACCCGGTACGCCGCCCCTCCCTCTCCTCCGAGGTCATCACCCGGCTGCGGCACCGGATCACCTCCGGCGAGTGGCCCGTCGGCGCCCGCGTCCCCACCGAGCCCGAGCTGATGGAACAGCTCGAAGTGGCCCGCGGCACCCTCCGCGAGGCCATCCGCGCCCTCGCCCACGCCGGGCTGCTGGAGGTGCGCCAGGGCGACGGCACGTACGTACGCGCCACCAACGAGCTCTCCGGCGCGGTCAGGCGGCTCTACGGCGACAGCGGCCAGGAGCACCTGCTGGAGGTCCGCCAGGCCCTGGACGTACAGGCCGCGCGCCTCGCCGCGGCCCGCGCCGACGACGCCGCGCTCGACGCCCTGGCGGACGCCCTGACCC
>NZ_JBHVHQ010001295.1:0-1631 GCF_042800135.1 Streptomyces sp. NPDC057654
GGGTACGACTCGCTGCGTTCGGTCAATTGCGTCACGTGGTCATGCTGCCAAGAACACGCCATTCCTACCTGTAGCGGGCATTTGGTCGCCGTGTCGCTCAATGTATGTTTACGTGATTTTTGATGCTGTGTTTGCGGCGTTGGCTATGTCAGCTGCGCCAGTCATGTGACGCCCGGCATGAATGAGCGGAGAGGCGACAAGAGGCATGACGCGGTCGACGCGGTCCGGCCCCGAGGGGCTCCAGGAACCCGGTGCCACCCCCTTGCTGCCGCCGGCGCACGAGAGCCGGGCGCTGCGCGTGGCCCGCTCGGTCACCCGCGACCGGCTGGCGGCGGCCGTCGGTGTCACGCCCGCGACCGTACGCTCCTGGGAAACCGGGCGCACCAGCCCGCGGGGCCGCAAGCGCGCGGCGTACGCACGGATACTCGCGCGCTTGGAGGCCGGGCTTCCGCTGGAGGAGACGGCCGAGGTCACGCCCGTCAGCTCCATACCTGCCGACGCCCCCGCCGGCTCCCCCGCCCAAGCCTCCGCCGCGCCGCTCGCGGTCCAGCGCCTCCTGATCGAGGCTTTCACCACCCCGCTGGGAGCCGCCGCCCCGGCTTCGCCCCTCCCGGCGAATGGGGAACGGCCCTCGTCCGCCGAGGGTGCGGCGGCCTCCGCCGGCCCTGCCGCGAGCCCGGACGGCTTGCGGGCCGGGCCCTCCCGTGACGTGGTCGCGACGACCGCGCCGCTCCCGGTGCTCAGTGCCGTTCACGCCGCGCCGCCCCGGCGCAAGCAGCCCCGTAAGCCGCCGAGCTGGGCGCAGGAGGAGTCCGCCGATCGCGCGACGGGCCCGGCAGCGGCGGCCACCGCCCCCATGACCGTCGAGCGGAAGCGCGTCCGCGTGCCGAGTTGGGCGCGGGAGCCGGTGGACGACGACCGCCTCGGCGCGGGGACGGCCGCTCCCGCCACCCCCGCCACCCCGACCGACGCCTTCGACGCCCTGTACGAGCGTCACGCCGCGTCGCTCGCCCGGCAGACCTACCTGCTCACGGGGCGGCCCCGGCTCGGGCGGCGCGCAGTTGAGCGGGCGTTTCAGCTGGCGTGGGAGCAGTGGCCGGACGTGGCCGTGGACCAGGACCCGGCCGGCTGGGTGCGCGCGGCGGCGTACGAGCACGCGCTGTCCCCCTGGCACCGGCTGCGCCCCGGCGGCGAGCCGCCGACGCGACCGGAGCGGGATGCCGCGCTCCTGCACGCGATGCTGAGCCTCCCGGCCTCGTACCGCCGCACCCTGCTGCTCCACGACGGCGTCGGGCTCGGCCTCCCCGAGACCGCCGCCGAGACGGAGGCCACGACGCCGGCCGCCGCGAACCGGCTCGTGCACGCCCGCGCCGCCGTCGCCGAGCTGCTGCCGGAGCTGCGGGGGCTGTCCCCCGCGGCTCGGGGCGCGGCCCTGCGGGAACGTTTCGGCGCGCTTGCCGCCGCCCTGCCCGTCACGATGACGGCCGCCCGGCTCGTACGCGCCGACGGGGAACGCCTCACGCGCCGGACGACGCGCGCGGCCCTCGGGCTCACCGCGGTGATCGCGGTGGCGACGGCGTTCACGGTGCTCACCGCGGAGGGCCCGGCGCAGCACCGGCCCCGGCCTCAGC
>NZ_JBHVHQ010001296.1:0-1628 GCF_042800135.1 Streptomyces sp. NPDC057654
GCGCTGCGCCAGCTCGGCGTGCGCGCCGAGGGCGCCCACCTCTCCGTCGCCGCCTCGCGCTCCATCGCCCGCGGCGGCCTCGACCTGGCCGTACGCACCGAACGCACCGTCACCTTCATGGCCGACGGCCGCGAACACACCGTCGCCACCAACGCCGCGACCGTCCGCGAGGCCGTCGCGGCGGCCGGCATCGCCCTGCACGGCCAGGACTCCACCTCCGTGGCCCCCGACAGCTTCCCCCGCGACGGCCAGACCATCTCCGTCATGCGCATCACCGGCGGCGAGGAGGCGCACGAGGAACCCATCCCCTTTCGCACCGAGCGCCACGACGACCCGACGCTCTTCCAGGGCACCGAGACCGTCGAGGCCGCCGGCCGGCCGGGCGTGCGGCGCGTCACCTACGCGCTGCGGACCGTCAACGGCGTCAAGCAGAAACCGAGAAAGATCCGGACGGAGACCGTCCGCGAGCCCCGCGCCCAGATCGTGCGGGTCGGCACGAAACCCCAGCCCACCGGGGTCGCCGGGGCCGACGGCCTGAACTGGGACGGCCTCGCCCGGTGCGAGGCGGGCGGACGGCCGAACGCCGTGGACCCGTCCGGCACCTACGGCGGGCTCTACCAGTTCGACACCCGCACCTGGCACACCCTCGGCGGCAGCGGACGCCCGCAGGACGCACCGGCCGGAGAGCAGACCTTCCGGGCCAAGAAGCTGTACGTCAGCCGGGGGGCGAGTCCGTGGCCCGTCTGCGGCCGTAAACTCCAGGGGTGAGTTCCAGCCCCGCCACAGACGATCCCGGCCCCCTCCTGGGCCCCGCCGACATCCGCGAACTGGCCGCGGCGCTCGGCGTGCGCCCGACCAAGCAGCGCGGCCAGAACTTCGTCATCGACGCCAACACCGTCCGCCGGATCGTCCGGACCGCCGACGTCCGGCCCGACGACGTCGTCGTCGAGGTCGGCCCCGGCCTCGGGTCCCTGACCCTGGCGCTGCTGGAGGCCGCCGACCGGGTCACCGCCGTCGAGATCGACGACGTGCTGGCCGCGGCGCTGCCCACGACGGTCGCGGCGAGGCTCCCCGAGCGCGCCGACCGCTTCGAGCTCGTCCACTCCGACGCGATGCGCGTCACCGAACTGCCCGGCCCCGCGCCGACCGCGCTGGTCGCCAACCTCCCCTACAACGTCGCCGTGCCGGTGCTGCTGCACATGCTCGCGGCGTTCCCGACCATCGAGCGGACCCTCGTCATGGTCCAGGCCGAGGTCGCCGACCGGCTCGCCGCGCAGCCCGGCTCCAAGGTGTACGGCGTGCCGTCCGTCAAGGCTGCCTGGTACGCCGACGTCAAGCGCGCCGGGTCCATCGGCCGCAACGTCTTCTGGCCCGCCCCCAACGTCGACTCCGGCCTCGTCTCCCTGGTCCGCCGCGCCGAACCGATCAAGACCACCGCCGCCAAGCGCGACGTCTTCGCCGTCGTCGACGCCGCCTTCGCCCAGCGCCGCAAGACCCTGCGCGCCGCCCTGTCCGGCTGGGCCGGCTCCGCCGCCGCGGCCGAGGCCGCGCTGACCGCCGCGGGCGTCTCCCCGCAGGCCCGCGGCGAATCCCTCACCGTCGAGGAGTTCATCGCCATCGCCGAACAG
>NZ_JBHVHQ010001297.1:0-1620 GCF_042800135.1 Streptomyces sp. NPDC057654
GCCCGCCCATCCCCAGGCTCACCAGGACCGTCACCGGAGACAGCGGTACGAGCAGCAGCTCGGCGCCGCCGAGGACCAGCAGCAGCCCCGCCCAGAAGGGCCGGGTCCGCCGCCAGCCGCGGAAGGCGCGCCGCGCGTCCGGCAGCGGCAGCCGCGCATTGAGCCGCCGCGACAGCCGTGCGCTCAGAAGCACTTCTTGCCGTCCAGGCTCACACTGAGCTTGAGGCCCCGGAGCCGGAAGTTCCCGCCGGTCGCGGACCACGCGTGCGAGCGGACCCCGGCCACGGTGATGTCCCCGGCCTGGAGGCCGAACTTGCCCTTGTCGCCGTGGACGTCCGGCACCCGGTCCAGGGTGGAGGCGTCGCGTCCGATCTCGGCGGTGCCGAACCTGGCGTCGCCGACCAGGTCCTCGCCGTCGATGACGAGGCTGCTGGCGGTCACGTTTCCCGCGTCGCCGCCGGCCGTCAGCTTGAACGTGACGGTCCCCAGCGGGGTGGAGACCGAGGCGGACTGGCAGATGTCGCTCAGGGTGGCGTCGCCGATGCCGAGCAGGGCGACCGGGTGGCCCTTGCCGTCCACGGACCGGTCCGTCTGCACGTACGAGGAGAGGCCGTTGCTCGTCAGCTTGCCGGAGGAGACCTGGAAGCTCGTGCCGGAGACGGCGAAGGACGCGGCGAGCGCCCCCTCGGCCATCACCGCGGCCAGCGCGCCGACCGCGAGCACGGCGGGGACGGCGACGACCGCCGTCTTCTTCCAGGCCGTTCTGCCCTCCGGCAGCCGTCGGTTGGATCCGCTCACTGCTTCCTCCCCGGGGCAGCGGTCTACGGACGGCTGCGGCGCAGCCGCGAACACGTGCAGATGCGCAGGGAAGTGCGGGGTGGCTCCGCCGCCGGGAGAAGTCCGCGCGGCGTCGCTCTGCCATACTGCGGAAATCCGGTGGCAGTTGGAGACTAGGGCCGAAATTGAATAATAGTCAACAGCGCGGTACGCGCGCTGCCCCAGCCGCGCGCGGCACCGAGCGCTCCCAGGCGCGCCGCGCCGAACTCATCACGATCGGGAGGAGGCTGTTCGCGGACACGTCCTACGACGCGCTGTCCATGGACGACATAGCCCGGCACGCGGGCGTCGCCAAAGGTCTCATCTACTACTACTTCAAGAACAAGCGCGGCTACTACCTGGCGATCGTCCAGGACTCCGTCGCCGACCTCGTCGTACGGGCCGCCTCCACCCACGACCTGCCGCCCGCCGAGCGCGTCCACCACACCATCGACGGCTACCTCCGCTACGCCCAGCACCACCAGGCCGCCTACCGCGCCATCGTCACCGGCGGCGTCGGCTTCGACGCCGAGGTGCTCGCGATCCGGGCCGAGGTGCGCGAGCAGCTGCTGCTGGCGATCGCCCGCGGCGCGTGGGGGCGCGCCGACATCCCGCTCATCGCCCGTACCGCGCTGATCGGCTGGCTGTCGTCGGTGGAGGGCGTCACCCTCGACTGGCTGGACCACCTGGGGCTGGAGCGCGACATGGTGCGCTCGCTGCTCGTACGGGGCCTCGGCGACACGCTCCGTACGATCGAGGACTACGAGCCGGCCTTCCCGGCGCCGCCGCCCCTGCGCTGAACGG
>NZ_JBHVHQ010001298.1:0-1619 GCF_042800135.1 Streptomyces sp. NPDC057654
GTGCCGGGCCAGGACTGTTCTTCAGGGGAGGTAGTGGTTTCGATGCGTGGGACGATCGTGGAACTCGCCCTTTATCTCGTCATATTCGTGGTGGCGGCCGCGTGTGCTTTTGGGGTGATCCGGATGAATGTGGGCTGGATGCGGCTGAGGCGGCAGGGGATGCGTGCCAACGGAGTGCTGGTCGGCTTTCTCGGGAGCCAGCAGGGGATCAGACCCGTGGTGAGATTCGAGGACAGTCACGGCAGACCGCACGAGATAGCAGGCGCCTCGACCACGAGCCGTGTCCTGAAGCCAGGTGACACGATGGGCGTCCTGTACCTTCCCCGGAAGCCGTCAAGGGCCGAGGTGCTTCCGCTGCGCGCCCGCGTCGGTGACACCATCTTCTCTCTGATCGCTTTTCCCGTGCTGAGTCTCACCGCGATCTGGATGTTCAAGGAAGTGCTTTTCCTTGCCGGGAAAATCCTGGGGTAGCAAACGGGCCAAGTCCACGCTTTCGTCCGTCGTGCGACCACCGGTCCGGCTCAGGTGCCGGCAGGGAGGAGTGAGGTTGCTGCGTTTTCTGCGGGTTCAGTCCCATCAGAATTCCCAGCAGTTGAGGTCGATGAGCTCCTTGGCGTAGGACGCCAGGTCTGGGTGTGAGCTCTGCCAGATGTTGTCGGGGCAGAAAGCGAAGTGTTCGGCGGCGACGGCCAGGGCCTCTTCGATCCGGGTCGGAGGCGCGGCGACGCTGAGGTGAAGGGTGCTGAACCCGACGCCGACGACGCGTACGCCGAACCGGTCTTCCCAGTCGCGGACGACGGCGGCGAAAGTGGCGGTGTCGTTGTTGTAGTTGAGAGGACCCATCCATCCCACTGTGGCGAGGGCGTCGGCACCGCGGGATGCTGCGACGAGTCCGAGTCGGGCCCGCGGTTTCTGCGCCAGGAAGGCGCGCGCGTACTGCCCGGCGATCTCGTCGGCATGCGACACCTGCGGCAGGGCGGGTCCACGGCCTGGCCAGGTCTGGCCGAACGGGGCGGTGACGGCCGAGTGCTTGTCAGCGGTGAGCGGGTCGTCGCCCTCGTCGGTTGCGGTGCAGTCCTGCCGCCAGCGGGCGAGGAGGGCCTCGGGGTCGTGCTGGGCGGGCGGTGACATGCGTTCGGTCCGCAGTTCGCCGCAGCCCCAGGGGCGGAAGTCCTCATCGTGGGGATCCAGGGCGTCGAGCAGGAGGGGCCACAGGCTTGAGGCGGTGTGCTCGACGCGCAGCCGCGACCACAGTTCGGCTGCGGCCGGGCCATCGCTCAGTCACAGCGGCTGCATGTCCCCGTCTCCTTCGTCCGAGGTGATCAAGCGGCCGGGCGGGAGGGCTGTGCCGTGGGGCAGGCGGGATTCGAGGTTCACGAGCGGATGCTAAGTCCGGGGTCCGACAACGAAAGACGGCGTGATGGCTGCGCCGGCGGAGGACGTTGTCGTTGATCAGGTTTGGCCGTGTTGGCGATAACGCGTCTTCATGTCCCGGAGTGGCTTCGCCTCATGCCGTTCCTCGGCCGTGATCCAGCCGTCGACTGGGGAGAGGATGCCGTCGTCTGCTGTACGTGGGCCGCCGCCTGGGGTGCGCCGCGGCGGCCCGAGAGGCCGGCGAG
>NZ_JBHVHQ010001299.1:0-1619 GCF_042800135.1 Streptomyces sp. NPDC057654
GCCGATCACGATGCCGATCTGGATGACAGCCCGCGCCTCGGTCGGCTTCTTCTGGACCTTGCCGATCGTCTGCATCACGCTGACCTTGCCGAAGTCGAAGTCGGCGGTCAGCTTCTGGCAGTAGTCGTTGAAGCGCGCCTGGAGGTCGTCGGCGGGGAAGTTCTGGAGCACCTCGTTGGTGCCGATCAGCGAGGCGACGCGCTGCCGCTCCGAGGCGTCGATGGACCCGTCGGCAGCCGCCACCAGCGCACACATGGCCATGCTCGCGTCACGGAACGCCCCACTCTTGAGGTCGTTCTTCTTCGCCACCAGCTGGCCCTGCATAGAGGTCGCGGAATCCTTGAGCTTGTCCCACAGCGCCATGTGCGTCTCTCTCCTCAAACAAATAGGGGTGCACAGGCAGAACTGCGGCAGGGGTAAAGAAGTTCCCAAGAACCCTGAAGTGCTCCTCAGGTGGTGATCGGATCCAGCGCCAGCGGTTTGATCCGGCCCTCCAGCATCGAACCGAGCCCCTCGACCGCGCACACGTCCGCGTTCCGGGCGACGTGCACCGGCATGCCCGTCGCCGCCCTGAGCATCTTGTCCAGCCCCGGCAGCCGCGCGCTGCCGCCGGCCAGCATGACGCCCCGGTCCCCGAGGTCCGCCACCAGATCGGGCGGGCAGAGCCGCAGCACCCGCCCGATGGAGTCGAGTACGGCCGTCAGCGGCGTATGGATGGCCTCCCGCACCTCCCGGCTGTCGACGCGTACGGAACGGGCGCATCCGGTCGAGACGTCCCGGCCGTGCACCTCGGTGCCCGCCCAGCCCTCCCAGCCGTCCGGGCCGCTCCCGCCGAGCGCCTGGTGCAAAGGGCGCAACCCTTGGCTCGGCAGCACCAGTTCGTGGGCGTTGCGCAGGTGCTGCACCACCGCGTGGTCGATCGCGTCCCCGCCCAGCGGCACCTTCTCCGCCGCCACGATCGCGCCCAGCGAGAGCACGGCGACCTGGGTGGTGGCCGCCCCGCACACCACGATCATCGTGGCCTCGGCCTGCTCCACGGGCAGCCCGCAGCCGACCGCCGCCGCGATCAGCGTGTCGACCAGCTCGACGCGGCGCGCCCCGAGGCCCGTCATCGTCTCGACGGCCGCGCGCTGCGCCAGCGGCTCCGCCTCGTGCGGGACGCAGACCGCCGCCCGCAGCGACGGCTTGCGCCGCCACGCCCTGCGGACCTTGTCGCCGATGAGGAAGCGCAGCATGCGCTGGGCCATGTCGATGTCGACGACGGTGCCGCCGGAGACCGGGCGCACCACGCGGATGTGCTCGGGGGTGCGGCCCGCCATCCGTTCGGCGAGGGTGCCCACGGCGATCAGGGCGCCGGTGTGCGTGTTCACGGACGCCACGCTCGGCTCGTCCACGATCAGGCCCTGGTGCTTGAGGTAGACGCGGGTGCGGGACGCCCCGAGATCGACGGCTACATGGCAGCGGCGCAACTGTTCGAGGCTGAGAGTCATGGCCTCATCGTCCGTTCGCCCGCGACCGGCCGCATGTCGGGATGCGCCGTACGGGGGAGGGGCGGTGACGCCTCGTCAGGCGATGGCGGAAAGGGCCGGGAGAAGGGGACGGGCGCGGCGACGGCCCGG
>NZ_JBHVHQ010001300.1:0-1611 GCF_042800135.1 Streptomyces sp. NPDC057654
GCCACGAACGAGGCGACGAGGGGCCGCCGGTCGAGCTCGGGCCAGGCGATGGCGATCCGGCTGTCGCCCGCGTCGGCCACCGGAACGCACACGAGCCCCGCGGGAACGGGTTCGACGAGCGAGCGGGGCAGCACCGCGATCATCCGCCCCACGGTGATCAGAGGCGTCATCTGCGCCACGTCCACGACCTCCGGCCCGGACCCGCCGTCGGCCACGCCCTTCCAGCGCGGCATCGTCTCGCCGTCGAGATCCGCCATCCGCAGCTCGCCGCGCGAGGCCAGCCGATGCCCGGCGGGGAGGATCGCGACGCGCCCCTCCACGTACAGCGTCTCGTACGCCAGCCCCTCGACGTCGTCGAACGGCACGTACAGCAGCGCCACATCCGCCCGCCCGTCCCGCAGCTGGTCCACCCGGTCGGTGCCGCCGCTGAACAGAATGTCCACCCGGCGCGCGTCGGGCCGCCGCGCGTACTCGGCGAGAATCCCGGACAGCAGACCGGCATCGCCCCCCGGCTTGATCACCAGCCGCAGATGCGCCTCCTCCACCTGACCGGCCCGCCGCGCGCTGAGCACCGCCGCGCTCACAGCGTTCACGGCATGCCGGCCGTGTTCGAGCAGCGCCTCCCCGGCCGGGGTCAGGGCCACATGGCGGCTCGACCGTACGAGCAGCTGCACCCCGAGCCGCGCCTCCACCCGCCGAATCGCCTTCGACAACGCCGGCTGCGCGATCGCCAGCCGCACGGCGGCCCGCCCGAAGTGCAGCTCCTCGGCGACCGCGATGAAGTATTCGAGCTCTCGGGTCTCCAGTTCAACCATGCCTATAGGCTATCGCCGATGGCTGGACTGGCCCTGAGATGCCGAGGCCCAAGGGAAGTTCACATGGGGCCCGATTCCTCTACAGCATCAGCCGAGGGGAACTGACCCTCCGCCCGTATGCCCGCCCTCCTGCCCTCCTGCCCGGCCGTCGTCCGCCGCGGACCGCCCCTGCGCCAGGGCGCCGGCGCGGGCGGCGGCGAGGGCGACGCGTACGGCCTGCTCGGCGACGCCGTCCTCGACCGGATCGTCGCTGATCAGCAAGCGGAAGTAGACGGGTGCGGCCAGGGTCCTGAACAGCTCGGACGGGTCGGTGTCCGCCGGGAGTTCACCGCGTTCGACGGCGCGGGCGACCACGGGCTCGGCCCGTCGGCACCGGTCGGCGAAGACCCGCCGCCGCGCCTCGGCGATCTCCGGCAGCCGTCCGGCGTCGGAGACCATCGCCGTCTGCACGGCCCTGCCCACCGGGCCCGTCATGCTCTCCACGAGCGCCTGCGCGAGCGCGCGCAGGTCGCTCTCCACGGCTCCGGTGTCCGGGGTGGGGATGTCGGCGGCGAAGTGCTCCGACAGCGCGTCGACGACCAGGCTCTCACGGGTCTTCCAGCGTCGGTAGACCGTCGTCTTGTGCACCCCGGCCCGCTGGGCCACGCCCTCGACCGTGAGCTCGGCGTAGCCCCGGTCGAACAGTTCGGCGAGGGTGGCGGCGCGCACCGCCGCCTGTGCCTTGCGGCCGCGCCCGACGGGGCGTACGGGGTCGGCGGGCGCCGATTCCATTGCAACTCCTTGTTGCGTTAGCGGG
>NZ_JBHVHQ010001301.1:0-1604 GCF_042800135.1 Streptomyces sp. NPDC057654
GGCAGGCGGCAAGGGCCTCACGGCCGTCCGTCGTCCCCCCGGCGGCAGCCCGCCGGGGGCAGCCGGCAGTACGCGACCGGGCCGGGCTGCCCGGCCAGGGCGGGCCGCGGGAAGAGCAGGGCGACGGCCTCCCTGGCGATCTCACGGGACAGCGCGGCGTCCCGCTGCCACTCGATGACCCGCTTGGCCCGCGCCGCGTCGATCGTGGTGGTCACGGAGACGAGCAGCAGCACGGCGAGCAGCGCCACGAGCCGGCGCAGCCGCGTGGTCCGGCGGCGCTCCCGGTCGCCGCGCGCGGTCTCGGCGGCCGTGCAGGCGTCCAGGAACGCCCACTCGCGTACGGTCAGCGGCGCGCCGCCGGTACGGGCCATGTCCTGGGCCATCGCGAGGCGGATGCCCCGGTACAGGGCGCTGTCGTCCTCGCCCAGGTCCTCCCACTCGCGGGCGGCCTCGGCGAGTCGGCGGTGCGGGCGCAGCGCGTCGCGGTTCTCGTCGAGCCAGGTGCGCAGCCGGGGCCAGCAGTGGAGGAGCGCCGTGTGGGCGAGGGCCACACGGTCGTGGTCGAGGGTGAGCAGCCGCGCGGCGGCGGCGCGTTCGAGTATGGCCGCCGTGTCCTCGGGGGCGTCGTCGGGCGAGTCCAGTTCCCCGCGCCGAAGGCGGTGTTCCGTGCCCTCGCCGAAGGCGGCGAGGCGCAGGAAGACATGCCGGGCGGCCGCGCGCTGCCCGTCGTCGAGGGAGGCGTACAAGCGCTCCGCGGTCAGCGCGAGCGCCCCCTCGATGCCCCCGGCCGTCTGTAGCGCGGCCAGCGTCAGCGCGTGACCGCGCCTTCGCCGCCAGGTCTCCAGCAGCGCGTACGAGAGGAGGGGCAGCGCGCCCGCCTCGCCCCGCGCGTGTGCCATCAGCGTGCCGAGCAGGGCCCCTTCGACGCTGAGTCCGGCGAGCCGGGCCGGCTGCGTGATGGCGCCGAGCACGTCGTCGGAGCTCATCGGACCGATGACGACCTGGGCGCCGGGCAGTGCGTCGCGCAGCTCGCCGTGGCGGGCGCAGTGCGCGGTGAAGTCCGCTCGTAGGCCGAGGACGACGCGGCAGCGGCTGTCCGGCGCGCGGACGGCGGCGAGCAGTCCGGCGATGAAGGCGGCCCGGCGTGCGTGCGACGGGCACCGGGTGAAGACCTCCTCGAACTGGTCGATCACCAAAACGATCTCCGTGCCGCCGCTGCCATCGCCGCTGCCGCTGTCGCCGCCTTGAGCGGCGGTGATGTGGCGTACGGCCCGGTGCAGCCCGTACCGGCCGTCCGTGAGCTCGCTTCGCAACGGTCCGGGGGCGGTACGGACGGCTGCGGCGAGCTGTGCCGCGCACTCCTCCCAGGGGTTCGGCCCCGGTGTGAGGACGACGGCGGTGCGTGACGTCGGCGCGGCCTGTAATCGCGGCAGCAGACCGGCGCGCAGGACCGAGGACTTGCCGGAGCCGGAGGGCCCGAGGAGGACGACGAGCCGCTGCCGTTCGAGCCGCGCGACCAGGTCGTCGACGAGGCGCTCCCGTCCGAAGAACCAGTCGGCGTCCTCGGGCCGGAACGCGGCCAGACCGGCGTAGGGCGGCCGATC
>NZ_JBHVHQ010001302.1:0-1602 GCF_042800135.1 Streptomyces sp. NPDC057654
CGCCGTCTTCGGCTTCTAAGGTCTCCTCACCGATCCAGTCAAAACCAGTGAGGACGATCGTGGTTGACGTCGCCGAGGTCGAAAACGTGATCCGTTGCGCCCTGGCTAAAAGGCCGGTGTTGCCCCCGTACTCAGACCTCTGCGTCATACATGCGTCCTTGCTGCACCACATCGAATGTCTCCGGCCTTTGACCACGAAACAGGTTGACCAGCTTTGCCATGGGTCCGTGGATTGGTCTCTGAAGCAGACGCACCTGAGTCAGGTCCAGTATCAGATTGATAAGGGGCTGGGCTCCGGGCTCCTGTCGGCGTCACGTCAAGTGCAGAGCCTGGGATATACGCTCCGTTTCCTGTTGGAGAACTCTGGCCTGCCTGCGGGGGAGGTTGCTGCGTTGTGAGTGGTGCATGCCAGTCCAAGGCGGTCGTCTTCCCTCTTCTGGGAACTGAGGTGATCACGCGGTCAACCCGGCCCGATTGGGCACACGACTCGTGGATTTCCTGCGAGTTGCAAGGCACACGACATCGCAGGCATTACGCGATGCTGCACGAACTCACACGCGGCATTTCTCTGTGGGGCTGGTGGAAGAAGGCTGAGGTCGCGCTAGTCCTCTTGCCGCATTGTGAGTCAGCGGGGCCGCCGGAGAGCCAGGACCCAGACGCGTGCGTACTGTTCTTCGCTCACCCCGGCCGGTGCACTTGGGCGTGGTCACCGTGAGCCGACTCCAGCAGGTGTGCGCCTACGTGGGGCGGTTCTCCGGCCTTCTGTACCTCTCATTGATTGCTGGAGGTATCGGCTCGGTGCTGGCTCTGGCGCTCATTTCTCAGCGGTCGCGCTAGCGCGGTCGGGGAGCCGCCGTAATAGGGAAACCGGCTGCCTCCCTCCCTTCAACTCCCCTTGGCGCGTGCGACCGTTGGGCGGCGCAACGCCTTGGGGCCGCGGTGGAACACCGACCCATCCACCGCCAGCGGTCCGGCCCTTCTGCTGATTCACCCCTGGGGGCAGGGGGCCGGACCACGCTGAACAACCGCAAACGCAAGACCGGACCACCCCTCAAACCCTGGCAGGCGCGGGGTGGTCCGGTTGAGAGTCCCAGTTCAGGAACCCCGGTGCCGATGGTACCGGGGCGCTCGTCGTGTTCTCGATCGACGTCGCGTCTCGGGTGTGCAGCGAGAAGAGAGCGGGGCTTGAGCTGATGGGCAAGGTACGAGAAGTGGCCGGCGGCTGTACTGCGGGACCCCTTGGTCGGGGAATCCGGGTTCTGTTCCTGGTGCCTCAGGTCGGGAAAGTCAGCCACGACGGCGGGGCTGATGGCGGCACACCGGCACGTGTGCGCCCTAGCCACCCACCGGCAATCGGCCCCCTTCTGCTTCTTCGGTCTTTGGCCGGCAGACGCGCTCGTGTCACCCCGGCCCCCGTCCCACCGATGGCGCGACCGGCCCGCAGACCACACCGAGACCTGCGCGCCGCCCCACGGACCGCTGATGGTCCGAGGTTCGAGCTGGGCGGTTCGAGCTGCCGTACTGGGCATGCGGGCTGCTGCTCGGGGGCGCGCGCTGAGTGGGCCGGGGCCGCCGTGAACGGGGCGGTAGACAGGAGTGCGC
>NZ_JBHVHQ010001303.1:0-1594 GCF_042800135.1 Streptomyces sp. NPDC057654
CCGCCGGACTGCGCGCTTCCGCCGCGCGGTTCGCCGAAGAAGTGCGCGCGGCGGTCGGCTGACGTCAAAATTGTTGGTTGTTATGTCCGGAAAAGTACTAGTCGAGCGAGTCTGACCAGGAGTTTTCACCTGTTCTCGCTGACTGGAGCGGGATCGGCCGCTAGTCTCCGACGAGAGCGAACGTGCAAGCGCGTTGCTCGTTGCTCCGTAGGTGTGGGGCGACTAGGTTCCTCACCGGTCCGTATCCGACAGTTCGACATCCGAGGTGACGTAGGCGTGGCTCTTCCGCCCCTTACCCCTGAACAGCGCGCAGCCGCGCTAGAAAAGGCCGCCGCGGCTCGCCGGGAGCGCGCCGAGGTCAAGAATCGACTCAAGCACTCCGGCGCCTCGCTGCATGACGTCATCGAGCAGGGACAGAAGAACGACGTCATCGGCAAGATGAAGGTCTCAGCCCTGCTTGAGTCGCTCCCCGGCGTGGGCAAGGTCCGCGCCAAACAGATCATGGAGCGACTCGGCATCTCCGAAAGCCGCCGTGTCCGCGGTCTCGGCACCAACCAGATCGCCGCGCTGGAGCGCGAGTTCGGCGGCAAGGCGGCCTGACGTTTCCAGGCACTCCTGGGAACCGGGATAATCGCTGCATGAGTACACCAGTCTCCCGGGGGACGGCCCCCGTCCCTCCGGCCAGACATCCGCGGCTGACCGTGCTCTCCGGCCCCTCCGGGGTCGGCAAGAGCACGGTCGTCGCGCATATGCGCAAGGTCCACCCCGAGGTATGGCTCTCGGTCTCCGCCACCACCCGCAAGCCGCGGCCGGGCGAGCGGGACGGGGTGCAGTACTTCTTCGTGGACGACGAGGAGTTCGACAAGCTCATCGCCAACGGCGAACTGCTGGAGTGGGCCGAATTCGCGGGCAACCGCTACGGCACACCCCGGCAGGCGGTCCTGAAGCGGCTGGAGGCGGGCGAGCCCGTCCTCCTGGAGATCGACCTCCAGGGCGCGCGGCTCGTCCGCGAGTCGATGCCCGAGGCCCGGCTGACCTTCCTCGCCCCGCCGAGCTGGGACGAGCTGGTCCGCCGGCTCACCGGCCGGGGCACGGAGCCGCCCGAGGTCATCGAGCGCCGGCTGGCCGCCGCCAAGGTGGAGCTGGCCGCCGAGGCCGAGTTCGACTCCACCCTCGTCAACACCTCCGTCGAGGACGTGGCCCGTGAGCTGCTAGCCTTGATGCTGAATAACTCCGGGGAGTGATCCCCGGCAACTCTGGGGGATGACCCCCGCAGTACAACGCAGCGGAAGGCAGAGCGTGTCCTCTTCTATGACCGCGCCCGAGGGCATCATCAACCCGCCGATTGATGAGCTGCTTGAGGCAACCGACTCGAAGTACAGCCTCGTGATCTACGCCGCCAAGCGCGCGCGCCAGATCAACGCGTACTACTCGCAGCTCGGCGAGGGCCTCCTGGAGTACGTCGGCCCGCTGGTGGACACGCACGTCCACGAGAAGCCGCTGTCGATCGCGCTCCGCGAGATCAACGCCGGCCTGCTGACCTCGGAGGCCATCGAGGCCCCGGCGCAGTAAGCAGAACGTCCCCGCCACGGGC
>NZ_JBHVHQ010001304.1:0-1593 GCF_042800135.1 Streptomyces sp. NPDC057654
GCCGTGACGCTCAGGGAGACCGGCCAGTACGTCGAGTTCACCACCCCGGTCGAGACCAACACCCTCGTCACCCGGTTCTCCCTCCCCGACGCGCCGGGCGGCGGCGGAACGAACGCGACGCTGAGCGTCTACGTCAACGGCGCGAAGGCGAAAACGCTCGACCTCACGTCCAAGTACGCCTGGCTGTACGGGTCCGAGGCGTTCCCCGTGAACGACCCGGGCGCGGGACCGGCCCGGCACATCTACGACGAGGCGCACCTCGACCTCGGCCGCACCGTCCCGGCGGGCGGCAAGGTCCGGCTCCAGAAGGACGCCGCGAACTCCTCCTCGTACACGATCGACTTCGTCGACTTCGAGAAGACCGCCGCTGTCCCCAACCCGGACCCGGCGGCCTTCGTGCAGCCCGCCGGATTCGGCCACCAGGACGTGCAGAACGCGCTGGACAAGGCCCGGATGGACACCACGGGCAAGCTCAAGGGCGTCTATCTGCCGCCGGGCGACTACGAGACCTCCAGCAAGTTCCAGGTCTATCTGAAGCCGGTGAAGGTGATCGGCGCCGGTCCCTGGTTCACCCGCTTCCACGCCCCCGCCGGGCAGCAGAACACCGACGTCGGCTTCCGCGCGGACAACGGCGCCAACGGCTCGACGTTCTCCGGCTTCGCGTACTTCGGCAACTACACCTCGCGCATCGACGGACCCGGCAAGGTCTTCGACTTCCAGCACGTGTCCGGCATCACCATCGACGACATCTGGGTCGAGCACATGGTCTGCCTCTACTGGGGCGCCGACACCGACCGCATGACGATCAAGAACAACCGCATCCGCGACACCTACGCCGACGGTCTGAACATGACCAACGGCTCCACCGACAACCTGGTGGCCAACAATGAGGCGCGGTCCACCGGCGACGACTCGTTCGCGCTGTTCTCCGCGCTCGACGGGGGCGGCGGCGAGCAGACGAACAACGTCTACGAGAACCTCACCTCGAAGCTCACCTGGCGCGCCGCCGGCCTCGCGGTCTACGGCGGTCAGCTCAACACCTTCCGCAACATCCGCGTCACCGACACCCTGGTCTACTCGGCGGTGACCATCTCCTCGCTGGACTTCGGGTTCCCGATGAACGGCTTCGGCCCCGGCCGGACCACCTTCGAGAACCTCGCCCTCGAACGGACGGGCGGCCACTTCTGGAACGGCCAGACCTTCCCCGGCATCTGGCTCTTCTCGGCGTCCAAGCCGTTCCGGGCGATCCGCGTGAACGGCGCCGTGATCACCGACCCGACGTACCACGGCATCATGTTCCAGACGAACTACGTCGGACAGCGGCCGCAGAACCCCGTGGAGGACACGGAACTGACGGACGTGACGGTATCCGGGGCGAAGAAGAGCGGCGACGAGTACGACGCCAAGTCCGGCTTCGGGATCTGGGCCAACGAGATGCCGGAGCCGGGGCAGGGCCCGGCCGTGGGCCAGGCGACGTTCCGGCGGCTCACCCTGCGGGACAACGCGGAGAACATCCGCAACACCACCTCCACCTTCAAGATCAACGTGCTGTGACGAGCGGGCCATGAGGCACATGCCCTGAGGCACAAGGGC
>NZ_JBHVHQ010001305.1:0-1591 GCF_042800135.1 Streptomyces sp. NPDC057654
CCTTCCAGGTCCTCGTCGCCGGGGTCGTGGCGCTCGCCGCGGGCTCCGCGCTCGCCGGGGCCGGGCCGACGCTGCCCGTCGTGATCGTCGGCCGGCTGATCGGCGGTGCCGGGGCGGGCGCGACCGTGATCGCCGTCTTCGCCGCGGCCACCGCCCTTCCCCGGCGGCAGCGCATCCGCGCCCTGGGCATCATCGCGGCCGCAAGCGCGACGGCGTCGGGATGCGGAACGCTGTTGGGCGGGGCGGTGACCACATGGCTCGGGTGGCGCGCCGTGCTCGCGATCCCGGTCCTCGCGCTGCCCCTCCTGCTGGCCGCATGGCCGAGCAGGCGCGCGCTGACGCGGAACGGCGGCGGCGAGCGGAACGGCGGCGGACGAAACGGCGACGACGGACGAAACGGCTCGACCGGGCGACTCGATATCGTCGGCGCGGCCGTGCTGTCGGTACTCGCCGGCTCCTTGATCACGCTGCTACAGGCGCACTCGGTCGGCCTGCCCACCGCGGTCACGCTCGCCGTGGCCGCCGCCGGGGCGCTCGCCGCCGTGGGACTGTGGTGGCGCGTGCGCGGCACGCCCGACGGGTTCGTGCCCCGGCGGGTGATCGCATCCCGCGGCTTCCTGGCGGCCGGGCTCATCGGCGGCACCGTCTTCGCCGGCTACTACGGGGTGCTGTTCCGCGCCCCGTCCCTGATCGAGCAGGCCACGGGCGGCGGCCCCCTCGAAGCCGGCGTGCTCCTGGTCCCGGCCGCCGTCTGCTCGGTGCTGGCCGGGCGGCTGGTCGGCGCCTTGACCGACCGGTTCACCGGCTGGCAGATGTCGGCCGGGCTCGCGGCGCTCACCGTCGTCGGCGTGCTCGTGGTCGCGATCTTCACCGGGCCGGTCCCGGTCGTCGCCGGCACGGCGTTGACCGTGTGCGGGTTCGCCGGCGCCCAGGCCGTACTGGTGGGCCTCGCGCCGGACCTGGTCGCCGCGGACGACCGCGACACCGCACAGAGCCTGCTCAACTTCATGAACGCCCTGGGCGGCGGGATCGGTCCGGCCGCTGTCGCGGGGCTGACCGGCATCGTGCCGGCGCCGGTGGCCCTCGCCGTGCTCGCGGCGCTCCCCCTGGCCGGACTCGTCGTCAGCCTGACCCTGCGCCCTGCCGCCGACCGCCGCCCCGAACCCGACGCCACGCGCGGGAGCCCGCGATGACCATCCACCCGCATCTGATCCGATAACGCCTTGACCAATAACTCGACCAGTAACGCGACCAGTAACTTGACCAGTAATTCGACAGGTAAGGAGCCTTGCCATGTCCGCCGAGCCATTCGAGGTCAGCATCACCGAAGCCGAGATCGAGGACCTGCGTGAACGTTTGCGACGGACACGGTGGCCCGAGCGCGAGCCGGTGGACGACTGGTCACAGGGTCTGCCGCTGGCGTATGCGCGGGAGCTCTGCCGCAGCTGGGCCGAGGACTACGACTTCGGTTTCGCCGAGCGGCTGAACGCGTTCCCGCAGTACCGCGACACGATCGACGGGCTGGGCATCCACTTCCTGCACGTCCGCTCGCCGGAGCCGGACGCGTTCCCGCTCGTGCTCACGCACGGGT
>NZ_JBHVHQ010001306.1:0-1590 GCF_042800135.1 Streptomyces sp. NPDC057654
CCGCCGGGCACGCCTCGGCGCCGACGACGAGGGTCCGGAAGTGCGGCAGTGCCCGTTCGGGCACGCTGCCCAGGACGGTCGGCGGGATCAGCGCGTGGGTGATCCGCCGCTCGGCCAGGATGTCGGCCAGTTCCTCGCCCGCGAGCGGGCCCGCGGGCGGTACGACGAGCGCGGCTCCGGCCGGGAAGGCCATGAGCAGCTCCATCACGGCGGCGTCGAAGCTCGGCGACGACAGTTGCAGGACGCGGCTGTCGGCGTCGATGGCGAGCCGTTCGACCTGGGTCGAGCCGAGGCTGGTCAGTCCGGCGTGGGTGACGACGACGCCCTTGGGGCGGCCGGTGGAGCCCGATGTGTAGATGACGTAAGCAGGGTGATGGGCCGTCAGCGGTGCTGCGCGCTCACTGTCCTGTACGTCGCCGTCGGCACGGCCGTCCACGCCGTCCAGGACCCGGATCGCGGCGGCCTCGTCGAGACGCAGCCGCGGGGCGTTGGTGGCGGGGAGCCGTTCGGCGGTCTCCGTGGTGCTGATCAGGAGCACGGGGCGGGCGTCGTCGAGCATGTAGGCGATGCGGTCGGCCGGGTAGCCCGGGTCGACGGGCAGGTACGCGCCGCCCGCCTTGGCGACCGCGAGGAGCGAGACGACGAGGTCGACGGAGCGCGGCAGGGCGAGGGCGACGGTCGTCTCCGGGCCGACGCCCCGCTCGATGAGCAGCCGGGCCAGCCGGTTGGCCTGCGTGTTGAGGTCCGCGTACGTCAGGGCC
Organism: Streptomyces sp. NPDC057654; assembly: GCF_042800135.1. Classification (NCBI taxonomy): domain Bacteria; kingdom Bacillati; phylum Actinomycetota; class Actinomycetes; order Kitasatosporales; family Streptomycetaceae; genus Streptomyces; species Streptomyces sp. NPDC057654. The sequence goes on from NZ_JBHVHQ010001306.1 coordinate 762, forward strand.
GTCTCCCCGGCGATCACCGCGGGGGCGTCGGGGGTCCGGGCGGCCTGGGTCTCGACGAGCGCGCCGAGGGTGAGCCGCGGCACGTCGCGGGCCGTGTCGTTCCAGTCGGAGAGGACGTTCCGGCGTTCGGCGGCGTCCAGGATCTCCAGTGCGCCGAGGGGCTGCCGGGGGTCGGCGGCGACGGCGGACAGCAGCCTGACCAGCCGGTCGCCCAGAGTGACGGCGGTGTCCTCGTCGTAGAGGTCGGTGCTGTATTCGAGGTGTCCGGTGAGCCCGGCGGGCGTCCCGTCGTCGGTGTGCCGCTCGGTGAAGGAGAACGCGAGGTCGAACTTGGCGGCGCCGGTATCCACCGCGGCCGGGGCCACGCTGAGGCCGGGGAGGCGGCCGATCACATCGAGCGCGCCGCGGTGGTCGGTCTCGAAGGCCAGCGCGGTCTGGAACAGCGGGTGGCGGGCCATGGACCGGGTGGGGCTGAGCACGTCCACGAGCCGTTCGAAGGGCACGTCCTGGTGCGCGTACGCGGCCAGGTCCGCCTCCCGTACGCGCTCGGTCAGCTCGGCGAACGTCGGGTCGCCGGACAGGTCGGTGCGCAGCACCAGCGTGTTGACGAAGAATCCGACGAGTTCCTCGACCGCGCTGTCCGTGCGGCCGGCGATGGGCATGCCGATCGGTACGTCCGTCGTGCCGCTGAGCTTCGCCAGCAGCGTCGCCAGCGCCGCCTGGACGACCATGAACAGGCTGCCGCGGCTCTCCTTGGCCAGGCCGGCGAGGCCGGTGTGGACCTCTGCGGGGACGTCGAAGGAGATCCGGGCGCCGCGGTGGGTGGCCG
>NZ_JBHVHQ010001307.1:0-1590 GCF_042800135.1 Streptomyces sp. NPDC057654
GCGAGCGCGCCCTCGTAGACCGCAGACTGGGAGTTGGCGCGGAAGAGGATCGCGATCTCGCTGGCGGGCACGCCCGAGGCGATGAGGTCGCGGACGCGGCGGGCGGTGCCCTCGGCCTCGCCGGGCTCGTCCGCGTACTCCGTGTAGGCGGGCTCGGGGCCGGCCTCGCGCTGCGAGACCAGTTCGAGGCGGTGCTCGGCGGCCCGGCCGCGGGCGTGGGCGAGGACGCCGTTGGCGAGGTTCACGACCTGGGGGGTGGAGCGGTAGTCCCGGATGAGCTTGACGACCGTCGCGTCCGGGTGCCGGTTGCGGAAGTTCAGCAGGTGGTCGGGGGTGGCGCCGGTGAAGGAGTAGATGGTCTGGCTGGCGTCGCCGACGACGCACAGGCTGTTCCGGTCGCCGACCCACAGGTCGAGGAGGCGCTGCTGGAGGGGGCTGACGTCCTGGTACTCGTCGACCACGAAGTGCTGGTACTGCTTGCGGACGGTCTCCGCGATGTCGTGCCGGTCCTGGATCACGCCGACGGTGAGCAGCAGCACGTCCTCGAAGTCGATCACGCCGCGGTCGCGCTTGAGCTGCTCGTACGTGGCATAGATCCGGCCGATCTCGGCGGGGTCGCGGGGGGCCTCGCGGCCGGCCTTGGCGATGGCGGCCGGATAGTCCTCGGGGACGGTCTGGGTGACCTTGGACCACTCGATCTCGCCCGTGACGTCGCGCAGTTCATTGCGGTCGAGGCGGACGCGGCAGCGCGCGGCGGCCTCCGCGACGAACTGGACCTTGCGCTCGATCAGCCGCGGCACCTCGCCGCCGACGGCTTTGGGCCAGAAGTACTGGAGCTGGCGCAGGGCGGCCGAGTGGAACGTACGGGCCTGCACGCCGCCCGCGCCGAGCTGGCGCAGCCGGCCGCGCATCTCGCCCGCGGCGCGGTTGGTGAAGGTGACGGCGAGCACGCTCGCGGGCTGGAGTATCCCGGCCCGGACGCCGTACGCGATGCGGTGGGTGATCGCGCGCGTCTTCCCCGTGCCGGCCCCGGCCAGCACGCACACCGGACCGCGCAGGGCCGTGGCCACCTCGCGCTGCTCGGGGTCGAGCCCGTCGAGCACGGCGTCGGCGGAGTCCGGGACCTGAGGGAAGAGGGTGGAACGCGTTGCTGCTGTCACCCCGCCATGCTGCCAGGTCCGCTGAGACGACCGTGACGGTTGTCCACAGCCGCCCGACTCCGGTCGTACTAATGCCGGACGGCGACGGGCCCGTCGTGAAAATCGGCCGGGCCCGTCGCGGAGCGGCCGGGAATGGTCGGCGTCGGTCGCGCGTTCTACCACCGCAATCACGCCAGCACGAAGGAGCGCGAGGACTGATGTCGGGCACTGTGACGATGTACAGCACCACCTGGTGCGGCTACTGCCGCCGGCTGAAGGGCCAGATGGACCGCGAGGGGATCGCGTACACCGAGGTCAACATCGAGCACGACGCCGACTCCGCGGCCTTCGTGGAGAAGGCGAACGGCGGCAACCAGACCGTGCCGACGCTGCTCGTGGTGGCGGACTCCGGCGCCGAGTCGGTCATGACCAACCCCAGCCTGGCCCAGGT
>NZ_JBHVHQ010001308.1:0-1588 GCF_042800135.1 Streptomyces sp. NPDC057654
TGCCGGGGCTGTTCCAGGAGAGCCACTGGGAGCCGGAGTTCGGGGTCCCCTCCCCCCGTTCGTTCGAGGCGCAGGTCGAGTGCGCCGAGCGGGTCGTGGCCGAACTCCCCTCCGATCAGCGGCTGTTCCTCTTCGTGAACGTGTCGGCGCTGCACCAGCCGAACTGGTTCCACACGCCCGGCGCGACCCGCGAGGCGGGCGACTCGCGTGCGACGCACGCCGCCGCGCTGGAGTACGTCGACCGGCACATCGGGCGGCTCTTCGCCGCCGCGAGCAGCCGCCGGCGGTGCTTCGCGATCGTCTGCTCCGACCACGGCACCGCGTACGGGGACGGCGGCTACACGGGCCACCGGCTCGGCCACGAGGCCGTCTGGACCGTCCCCTACGCCCACTTCTTCCTCGAACCCCCCATCCCCGAAGAGGCCCGATGACCACCGCGACCCGTACGGACGCGTCCGTACGCCCGTACCAGAGCTACGTCTACGCGTACCCGCACAAGACCGCCTACCGGCCGCTGCGCCCCCGGCCCGCGCTCGGCGAGCTGTGGGCGGGCGAGGACCAGCGGGCCCTCTCGCTGTATCTGCACATACCGTTCTGCGAGGTGCGCTGCGGCTTCTGCAATCTCTTCACGCGCATCGGCGCCCCGGACGGCCTGACCACCGCCTATCTCGACGCCCTGGAGCGGCAGGCGGGCGCGGTGCGCGCGGTGCTGGACGGCGGGGCGCGGTTCGCCGCCGCGGCGTTCGGCGGCGGCACCCCCACCTTCCTCACCGCCGCCGAGCTGACGCGGCTGTGCGACATAGCCGAGCTGCGCATGGGCGCGGACCTGCGGGCGGTGCCGCTGTCGGTGGAGGCGTCCCCGGCGACCGCGACCGCCGACCGGCTCGCGGTGCTCGCCGAGCGCGGCGCCACCCGGCTGAGCCTCGGGGTGCAGAGCTTCGTAGACTCCGAGGCGCGGGCGGCGGTGCGCCCGCAGCGCCGCGCCGACGTGGAGGCGGCGCTGGGCCGCGTCCGGGAGGCCGGCATCCCCGTCCTGAACATCGATCTGATCTACGGCATCGACGGTCAGACGGCGGACAGCTGGCGGCGGTCGCTGGACGCCGCCCTCGCCTGGCGCCCCGAGGAGCTGTATCTGTATCCGCTGTACGTGCGTCCGCTGACCGGTCTGGGCCGCCAGGGCGACGCCGGGGCCGCGGCGGACGCGCGGTGGGACGAGCAGCGGCTGCGGCTGTACCGGCAGGGCCGCGACCATCTGCTCGGCGAGGGGTACGAGCAGGTGTCGATGCGGATGTTCCGGCGCGCGGACGCACCGGAAGGCGCCGCCTCCAGCAGTCAGGACGACTACGCCTGCCAGACCGACGGCATGGTCGGCCTCGGCTGCGGGGCCCGCTCCTACACCTCCTCGGTCCACTACTCCTTCGACTACGCCGTGGATATGCGGCAGATCCGCGCGATCATCGACGACTATGTCGCGCGGCCCGCCGAGGAGTTCGGCCACGCCGAGGTCGGTCACCGGATGTCCGGCGACGAGCCGCGCCGGCGCCATCTGCTGCAATCGCTCCTCCAGGCCGAGGGCGCATCCCTCGCC
>NZ_JBHVHQ010001309.1:0-1581 GCF_042800135.1 Streptomyces sp. NPDC057654
TCCGTGCTCGTCACCGGCGGAAACCGCGGCATCGGGCTCGCCGTGGCCCGCGCCCTGCGGGACGACGGCGAGCACGTCGCCGTCACCCACCGCGGCGACGCGCCGCCCGACGGCCTGTTCGGCGTACGGGCCGAGATGACCGACCCGGACAGCGTGGACGCGGCCTTCGCCGAGGTGGAGGCCGTGCAGGGGCCCGTGGAAGTGCTCGTCGCCAACGCGGGCATCACCCGCGACATGCCCTTCCTGCGGATGGCCGAGCAGGACTTCCTCGACGTCGTCGACACCAACCTCGGCGGCGCCTACCGCGTCGTGCGGCGCGCGGCCCGCTCCATGGTCCGCGCCCGCTGGGGCCGCATCGTCCTCATCTCGTCGATGGTGTACGCCTTCGGCGCGCCCGGCCAGGCCAACTACGGCGCGTCCAAGGCGGGGCTGCTCGGCCTCGCCCGCTCCCTGGCCTGGGAGCTGGGGCCCCGCAACATCACCGTCAACCTCGTCGCGCCCGGCCTCATCGACACCGAGATGGGCCGCAGCGTCACCGACCGCCGCCGCGCGGACCTGGCCCGCATCACCCCGCTCGGCCGCCCCGGCACCACTGAGGACGTCGCGGCGGCCGTGCGCTATCTGGCGGGGGAGTCCGGGCGGTACGTCACCGGGGCAGTGCTGCCGGTCAGCGGGGGACTGGGGCTCGGCGGATGACCACGGACCACCGCCTGACGGACCTGACGGACCGCACGGACCTGACGGATCTCACGGACTTCACGGACCTCACGGATCTCACGGACCTCACGGAAGGAACAGCACCGGCCATGGAAGACCGCGTCATCCACCTCGCCATCTCCGGCACGTACTCCAGCGGCAAGAGCACCACCACCGAGGCGGTCTCCGTCGCCACCGGCATCCCGCGCACCCACGCGATGACCTCCCGCGAGATCCTCCTGGACCTCGTGCCCGGCAAGCAGGTGCAGGAGCTGTCGGCGGCCGAGCTGATGGCGCTCGGCCTGCGCCGTCTGGAGGAGCGCATCCACAACGAGGCACTGCCCGGCTCCTTCGTCTCCGACGGCTCGGTGATCCACGAATGGATCTACGGCGAGGCGCGGATGCGCGTCGGCATCAACCCCGGAGCGGGCTTCCTCGTCAAGGCGATCAAGAACGTCGCCGGGCTGCCCGTCAAGCGCTTCTACCGCGACTACATGAACGCCTACGGGCAGATCACCAAGGCCCGCGCCAAGCGGATCTACGACGCCTATGTGCACCTGCCCGTGGAGTTCGAGATGAAGGCCGACGGGCACCGGCCGGTCTCGGAACCATTCCGCAAGATGTCGGACGAACTGCTCATCGCGACCCTGGAGGAAATGGAGATCCCCTACCACGTGGTGGGCGGCACCGTCACCGAGCGCGTACGGCGCATCGTCGACCTCTTCGACCTGCCGCTGGTCATGCCGCTCGACGAGGCCGTCGACATCGCGCAGGAACGGGTCCGCAAGGCCACCGAGGTCCTGGAGGCCGACGCCCGCCACCACAGCGCCCGGCGCTCCACGTCCTGGCGGCGGCGCGTCTCGTACGCGCTGCGCTACTGACCCC
>NZ_JBHVHQ010001310.1:0-1575 GCF_042800135.1 Streptomyces sp. NPDC057654
TCGGCGGCCGGGCCGCCCGCCGAGCGGCTCCCCTCCGCGTGCGCCGCGCTGCGCCGCTGCAACTCGTCCAGCAGCTCGCGCTCGCCCCGGCCGCGCATCAGCAGCAGTACGAACGGGTCCTGGTCCAGCAGTCGCGCCACCTGGTAGCACAACGCCGCCGAATGCGGGCAGTGGTCCCACGCCTCGCAGCCGCACTCCGGTTCCAAGTCGCCTATCTCCGGCAGCAGTTGGATGCCGCGGGCCGCGGCATCCTCCGCCAGGTCCGGCGGCATGTCGCGGTCCAGCAACGCCGCGATGTGCCCCGCCCGGTCCGCCGCCATCTCCAGCAGCCGGTCCCAGTCGCCGTCCGACAGCACCTGCACCAGCACGTCGGAACGGACCTGCGTTCCGTCCCGGTCCCGCACCACGGCCGTGATCCGCCCCGGCCGCACCGACACGGCGCCCACCGCGCCCTCCCGCGCCCGCTGCCGCCCCCTCTTCAGCTGCCGGCCGTCCAGCGCCGTGTCCTCCAGCGCCTTCAGCCACGCCAGCCCCCACCAGCTGCGCGCGAAGCCGCGCCCCTGCGCGGGCGGCAGCGCCGCGAACGTCCGCTCCCCGCCCCCGAGTTCACCTGTCATGCCTCGTGCCCCGCTCATCGGGCGGCCCCCCTCAACTCGACGAGCTCCGCCAGCTCGGCGTCGCTCAGCTCACTCAGCGCGGCCTCGCCCGACCCCAGCACCGCGTCGGCCAGCGCCTGCTTGCGCGCCAGCATGCCGGCGATCCGGTCCTCGATCGTGCCCTCCGCGATCAGCCGGTGCACCTGCACCGGCTGGGTCTGGCCGATGCGGTACGCCCGGTCGGTGGCCTGCGCCTCGACGGCCGGGTTCCACCAGCGGTCGAAGTGCACGACATGCCCGGCGCGCGTCAGGTTCAGGCCCGTGCCCGCCGCCTTCAGCGACAGCAGGAACACCGGGACCTCGCCGTCCTGGAACCGGCGCACCATCTCCTCGCGCCCGGCCACGGACGTACCGCCGTGCAGGAACTGCGCCGCCACCCCGCGCGCCGCCAGGTGCTCCTCCAGCAGCCGCGCCATCCGCACGTACTGCGTGAAGACCAGCACGCTCGCGCCCTCCGCGAGGATCGTGTCCAGCAGCTCGTCGAGCAGCTCCACCTTGCCCGAACGGCCCTGGACCCGGGTGCCGCCGCCTTCTTTGAGGTACTGCGCCGGGTGGTTGCAGACCTGTTTGAGGCCGGTCAGCAGCTTCACGATCAGGCCGCGGCGCCGCATGCCGTCCGCCGCGGCCACCTCCGCCATCATCTCGCGCACCACGGCCTCGTACAGCCCGGCCTGCTCCTTGGTGAGCGCGACCGCCCGGTCCGTCTCGGTCTTGGGCGGCAGCTCCGGGGCGATGCCCGGATCGGACTTGCGGCGGCGCAGCAGGAACGGCCCGACGAGCCGGGCCAGCCGCTCCCCGGCGGCCGGGTCCGCGCCGCTCTCCACGGCCTGCGCGTAGCGGGTACGGAACCGGGCCAGCGGACCGAGCAGCCCCGGCGTCGTCCAGTCGAGGATCGCCCACAGCTCGGACAGATTGTTCT
>NZ_JBHVHQ010001311.1:0-1573 GCF_042800135.1 Streptomyces sp. NPDC057654
GGTCGTCGTGCCGCTCAAGAGCTGGATCGGCCGCCCCGGCCCCGAGCGGATGGCGGGCGTCACGCACGAGGGCTTCTTCCCTTCGGGGCACGCGGCCACGGCGGCGGTCGCCTATGGCGCCGCGCTTCTGCTGCTGCTCCCGTACGCCCGTGAGTACGCCCGTACGCGCCGGTCGGCGCCGTTTATCGCGTACGGGCTGCTCAATGCGGCGATCGGCGTGGGCCTCGTACGCCAGGGCTACCACTGGCCGCTGGACGTCCTCGGCGCCTGGTGTCTGGCGGGTCTGGTGCTGTGGTCTCTGCACCGGGCCCTGCTCATCAGCCGCCGTCCCGGCTCAGCCCGGCCGCTGCCTCGTGCATCGCGAGCTCCAGGACCGCCGGGTCCGTGAGGGTCCCCTCGCCGTCGGGCACGACGATCCAGCGCACGCCGCCGGTCGCGCGCCCCGGGTAGGGCACGACGATCCAGGTGCCGCGCCCTGCGCCGCGCACGCCCGTGGCGAGCCAGCGGGCCACCGTGCCCGGCGGCACGAAGAACCCCAGCCGGGAGTCGCCGAAGTCCGCGAGGACCGGGCCGGGCCGGTCGATGAAGCGGGAGAGGACGTCCAGGGTCGGGTAGCCGAGATCGCCGGGCAGGATCAGGACGTCCCAGAGCCGGCCAGCGGGCAGCAGGGCGACCCCCAGGGGGTTGCGTTCCCACTCCCACCGACAGGCGTCGGGGTCCGGTGCCACCGACGCCAGCCACTCCACCGCGTTCTTGGCACCCGCGCCGCCACTCATGTCCAAGCCTCCATTCCGTTTCCGCTTGTGCTGCGTTCACGGGTGAGAGGCCGGACGGGGTGCGTCGTTACGCGGGTTCGGGCTACTAGTTGGTAGTGACTTGGCGCACAGGAAACGCACAGCCGTACGCCCCCGGCGTGTTCGGGGGCGTACGGGGCGCGGGAGGCGCGGCGCTTGCGGCCCGACGCGCCCTTCCCGGCCGGTGCGGGGCGGTGGCCACCACGCTCTCGCCGGTCTGCCTCGGCGCGCTGTCAGTGGCGGCTGTCAGGATCTCCGTATGAGGAACGGGGGCGGGATGAGCGACATGAACGGCGGGACGACCGGCGGGCCGGTGTCCGTCGCGGCGGACGGGCCGCGCTCCGTGGCGGAGCTGACGGCGTCGGCCGCGCGCGGGGAGAAGCTGAAGTACGTCTGTTTCTGGGGGCACCGGCCGCCGCGCGGCGGCGGGGTGGGCAGCGGCTGCTTCAGCCAGTGGTGGCCGGCCCCGTTCACGGTGGACGGCGTCACATACGCCACCGCCGAGCACTGGATGATGGCGGGCAAGGCCCGGCTCTTCGGGGACGCGGAGGCGTGGGAACGGGCCGTGGCGGCGGTCCACCCCAAGGCGGCCAAGGACGCGGGCCGCTCCGTGCGCGGCTTCGACGAGGACGTGTGGCTGCGGCGCCGCTTCGGCCTCGTCGTCGAAGGCAGCCTGCACAAGTTCGGCCGGCATCCGGAACTGTGCGCGTATCTGCTCGGCACGGGGCGCCGGGTGCTCGTCGAGGCCAGCCCGGTGGACCGCGTATGGGGCATCGGGC
>NZ_JBHVHQ010001312.1:0-1570 GCF_042800135.1 Streptomyces sp. NPDC057654
GGGTGCGCAAGCTGCTGGGCGCGTAACTTTTCGCGACGTTACGGCCTGAGGGCCGCCACCTGGTCGACGGACCGGGTGGCGGCCCTCGGTCATGCTCAGTTCGAACTGTCCGCGTCGGCTTCGGACCGGTACCGATGCCGGAAGTCGCGCAGGAAGCCGCGCAGTTCGCCTTCGGTGAGGGGCCCGCCGCTCTCGTTGGTGACGCCGTCGACGTCGGCGAGGTGCAGCCCGAGCTGCCGGGCGTTGGGGAACTCCCCGTTGTCGTCCCTGTACCGCCGATAAGCCGAGAACAACTGCTCCTGATGAGCCTCCTCCTCGGCCGCCTCCGAGGGCGCGGGCGCCGACGCCGGCGCTACGAACCAGGGATTGACGTGCGGCTCGGCCGCAGCCTGTACGGGCTCTTCGGCGGCGGGCGCGTGCTGGACGTACTGCGGCTGCCCCGCGTCAGCGGCCGGCCCGGCGGCGGGGAACTGCTGGGTGGCGGGGGCGTGCTCGGCGTACTGAGCTTGCTGGGCGGCGGCGACCGCATGCTCGGCGTACTGGGCCTGCAACTGAGCTTGCTGCTGGGCCTGCTGCTGAGCGAGGTGCTGAGCGGGGTGCTCGCCGTAAGGGGCTTGCTGGGGGATGCCGGGTGCCTGCGGCGCGTACTGAGCCTGGTGGGTGGGCGCCTCCTGCCCGGCGGGCGGCAGCTGCTGGGCGGCGGGGGGCTGTTCGGCCGTACGGGCCTGCTGAGCCGCAGGAGCTTGCTCGGCCGTACGGGCCTGCTGGGCCTGTTGGGCCTGCTGCGGTGCGGGGGCCTGCCCGTTCACAGCGCCTTGCGCAGCAGGAGCGAACCAACCCGCCCCCGCCTGCTGGCCGGTGGCACCAGCGCCCTGCACCGGACCTGCGGCTTGCGCCGCGCCAATGCCCTGCATCGGGCCTGCGGCCTGTGCCGCGCCGGCGAACTGCCCCGAGCCCGCAGACTGATCCGAACCAGCGCCCTGCGCTGCGCCCGCGTGCTGAGGCACGCTCGGCCCCTGCACCGCGCCTGCGTGCTGTGCCGTACCCGTGCTCTGCACCGCGCCTGCGTGCTGTGCCGCGGCTGTTCCTTGCATCGGGCCTGCGGCTTGTGCCGAGCTGGCGCCCTGCATTGGGCCTGCGGCTTGCGCCGCGTCAGCGAACTGTCCCGAGCCCGCAGGCTGGCCGGCACCAGTACCTTGCGCCGCGCCTGCGTGCTGCGCCGCACCCGGCCCCTGCATCGTGCCTGCGGCTTGCATCGCGTCGGCGAACTGACCCGCGCCCGCAGGCTGGCCGGCACCAGCGCCCTGCGCTGCGCCCGCGTGCTGCGCCGCACCCGCTCCCTGCACCGCGTCAGCGGCTTGCACTGCGTCGACACCCTGCATCGCGACAGCATGATGTTGCCCTGCGTCGGCGGCCTGCTCCGCGTCCGGGGCTCGGTGCTCAGGCTGCCCCGCGGCTCCCACCTGCTGCGCCGCCGCGTCGGCGGCCTGTTCCACAGCCGGAGCCGGGCCGTCGCCCGCGGACTGCCCGGCACCGGCGAGCTGCCCTGGGGCGACTCCCTGCCCCGCGC
>NZ_JBHVHQ010001313.1:0-1570 GCF_042800135.1 Streptomyces sp. NPDC057654
GCCCAGGACCAGGGTCCTGGGCCGCGCCCGTACGGAAGATGCCGGGGCTCAGTGGCCCTGTTCGTCGCGGCGGCGCTGCCAGCGCTCCTCGATGCGCCCCATCATGGACCGGCGCTGACGAGACTGGCGGCGGGTTGGGGCAGAACCGCCGGAGGCTCCGGCGCCGGCACCCTGCTCTCCCGGTTTCGGCGCTTTGCGCCATCCCGTGACCGCGAGCACCGCGCACCCCAGCATGACGAGGAAGCCCACCACGCTGATCCAGATCTGCTGGGCGACCATTCCGGCCATGAGGAGCGCGATACCCACCAGAAAACCCGCGACCGCCTGGTAGACCCGTCGCCGGGTGTACGTGCGCAGGCCGCTGCCCTCAAGCGCTGTCGCGAATTTGGGATCTTCGGCGTACAGCGCTCGCTCCATCTGCTCGAGCATGCGCTGCTCGTGCTCCGAGAGCGGCACGGAGTCCTCCTACTCGTCGGTCGCGGGGGGCGACCGGGGTGCGACCCTTTCAGGATAGGCAGGGAATCGCCCCCGTGATACCCGCCCCTCTGCGCCAATTACCCACCGTTGCCGGTGTGACAATCGAAGCTGTCGGAACGTGCATTCCCCACCCGCCGATCCGCCATGCCGGACGGTGTACCCCGATCATACGGGGCGAAGCGGCTGATCGGGTGGCCTGCGACGGATGGGGTGCGGTCAGCCTCGCTCGGCGAGTACGTGCAGCTGGGTGGCGACGGAGTGGAAGGCGGGGAGCTCGGCGACCGCCGCTTCGAGCCGCAGCAGGGCATCCATCGCGCCGGGCTCGGTGTCGACGAGCACGCCGGGCACCAGGTCGGCGAAGACGCGCACGCCGTGTATCGCGCTGACGTCCAGACCGGCCTCGCCGATCAGCTGGGAGAGCGTCTCGGCGGTGAAGCGGTGCGGCACGGGGTCCCCGTCGCCCCAGCGTCCGGCGGGGTCGGTGAGCGCCTGCCGGGCCTCGGTGAAGTGGCCGGCGAGGGCGCGGGCGAGCACGGCGCCGCCCAGCCCGGCGGCGAGCAGGCTGAGGGTGCCGGCGGGGCGGAGGGCGTCGACGACATTGCGCAGGTCCTCGGCGGGGTCGTCCACGTACTCCAGGACGCCGTGGCACAGGACCGCGTCGTAGCCGCCGCGCTCGACGACGTCGAAGAGGCCGTGGACATCTCCCTGGACGCCGCGCACGCGATCGGCGACCCCGGCCTCGGCGGCCCGGCGCTCCAGCGCGAAGAGCGCGTTGGGGCTGGGGTCGACGACGGTGACGCGGTGGCCGAGCCGGGCGACCGGCACGGCGAAGTTGCCGGTGCCGCCGCCGGTGTCCAGCACGTCGAGGACGCCCGCCGCGCCGCTCCCGGCGGTCTTGCCCCTGCGGTCCAGGGCGTCTTCGAGTACGTCCCAGACCACGGCGGTGCGGAGGGACGCGCGGGGGCGCTGCGGGTCTGACACGTCGGGTGGCTCCTCGGCGCGGTGTCGCCCCCCCCCAGGGGGCCGGCTGCGGTAGGGCGGGTATAAGTAAGGGGCGATGGCGGTGGTGGGCGGGGGCCCCCCGCGAATGGCG
>NZ_JBHVHQ010001314.1:0-1568 GCF_042800135.1 Streptomyces sp. NPDC057654
GCCAGGTGCGCGCGGTCGGCGACGAGCCCGTAGAGCCGGGCGTTGGGGCCGCGGCGCTCGGCGCCCGCCTCGCCGACGACTGCGATCAGGCCCGCCGAGCGGAGCCGTTCGACGAGGTCGGCGACGGTCGGCCGGGCGAGCCCGGTGCGGTCCCTGAGCTGGCCCGCGGTCAGGGGGCCCTCGTCGCGGAGGAGTTCGAGTGCGATGCGGTCGTTGATGGCGCGGGCCGTGCTCGGGGTCGCGGTGCGCATGCCGGGTTCCTCGCAGACGCGGTGTGGGGCGCTGGGCCGAAGGCGTTGATCAGCGTTGTTTCCAGCGCTATTTAACAGGCAGGGTTCCTGATAGTTTATCGCTCCGGATGGACGGGGCAGGACGGGAGGAGGGCGGAGCAGCGGCCCTTCGGGGAGGACATGGGGGCATGGCCAAGGGCACGGATCCGCAACTGCGCCGGGGGCGCGTCGCCATCTCGGTGGTCTTCGCCGTGCACGGCGCGGTCACCGGCAATTTCGCCACCCGGGTCCCCTGGATCCAGGAGCACCTCGGGATCAGCTCGGGCCTGCTCGGGCTGGCGCTCGCGTTCCCCGCGATCGGCGCGTCGTGCGCGATGCCGCTCGCGGGCCGGATAACCCACCGCTTCGGCTCCCGGACCGCGCTGCGCGGACTGCTCGGCCTGTGGTGCGCGGCGCTCGCGCTGCCCGCCGTCGCCCCCGGCCTGGCCGGGCTGTGCGCGGTCCTGTTCGTCTACGGCGCCACGGCCGGGGCGGCGGACGTCGCCATGAACGCGCTGGGGGTGGAGACCGAGGAGCGGCTCGGCCGCTCGATCATGTCCGGGCTGCACGGCATGTGGAGCGCGGGCGCGCTCCTCGGCTCGGCGGCGGGCACCCTCGCCGCGCGGTCCGACGTGGACGCCCGGCTGCATCTGGCCGTCGCGGCGGCCGTCCTCGTGGCGCTGGGCGCGTTCGCCTGCCGGTGGGTCCTCGATGTGCGCGGCACGGCCGAGGAGCACCCGCCGCCGCGGTTCACGCTGCCGCCGCGCTCCGCGCTGGTCATCGGCGCCGTCGGGTTCTGCGCGGTCTTCGCGGAGGGCGCGAGCCTGGACTGGTCGGCGGTCTATCTGCGGGACGTGATGGACTCCGACGCGGGCCTCGCCGCCGCCTGCACCACGGCGTTCTCCTGCACGATGGCCGCGTCCCGGTTCGCGGGCGACGCGGTGGTGCGCCGCTTCGGGCCCGTACGGACCGTGCGGGCGAGCGGCGTGCTAGCGACGGCCGGCGGTCTGCTGGTGGTCCTCGCGGACGGCCCGGCACTCGCCATCGCGGGGTTCGGGCTGATCGGGCTGGGCATCGCGGTCGTCGTGCCGCTGGCGTTCGCGGCCGCGGCGCGCAGCGGCCCGGCGCCCAGCCAGGCCATCGCGGGCGTCGCGACGATCACCTACACCTCGGGGCTCATCGCTCCGGCGGCCATCGGCCAGATCGCCAACGCGACGTCGCTCACGGTCTCCTTCGGCCTGGTCACGGCGCTCGCGTTCGGGCTGATCGCGGGCGCGGGGGTGCTGCGCGGCGCGGGCC
>NZ_JBHVHQ010001315.1:0-1565 GCF_042800135.1 Streptomyces sp. NPDC057654
GCCGCCCGCCGCTGCCTCGGCCCCGGCCAGGGCGAACTGGACCGCCCGTCGTTCGAGGAGCTCTTCCCCTGGCGCACGGGCTGGGCCTCCGCCGTCCTGGCCGAGAACCTCCTCGTCCCGGCCGGCTCGGGCTACCGCTTCGCCCACGAGGAACTCGCCGACTGGCTGCAAGGTCAGCACCTGGACCTGGACATGGCGCTGAATGTTCTGGTGCATCGGTGGTGGGGGGTGGGGGATGGGCAGGGGGAGGTATCGGCTGGCCAGGGCGGCCCGGGGGGCCGGCCGGACGAGGCGCGGGCCCGGAGGGGTGAGACAGCGGCTGAGCAGGGGGACGCGGGGGCTCAGCGGGGTGGGGCGCCGACCCGTCAGGGGGAGGCGGGAGCCCGGTGGGATGATGCGCGGGGCCGGTTGGGTGAGGTGCCAGGTCGTCAGGGCGATCCGAGGGCTCGGTGGGACGAGACGCCGGCCGGTCGGGACGACGCGGGGGCTCGATCGGGTGAGGCGTCGGTCCGTCGGGAGGACGCGCAGGCTCGGTGGGGCGTGACGTCGGCCCGTCAGGATGGCGCGCGGGCCCGGTGGGGCGGGGAAGCAGCCGGTCAGGGGGACACGCGGTTCCGGTGGAGCGGGGCATCGGTCGGTCGGGGCGACGCGGGGGCCCGGCCGGGTGAGACGCCGACGCGTCAGGATGACGCACGGGTCCGGTGGGATGAGACGCCGGCCCGTCAGGCCGACGCGTGGCCCCAGTGGGGTGAGGCATCGGCGCTGGAGACGGAGGTCGCTGTCCGGCTGCCCTCCCGGCCAGGGGCGGCCCCGGCGCGCCCGGAGGAGGCCGGCGTACCCGCACCCGTACGCAGATGGGGCAGGCGCGCCGCCCGCCAGCGGCCCGCCCCCGCTCCGCCGACCGCGCCGCCGCGCCCCCTGCCCGTACCCCGGCACCGCATCGGCCCCGTACTCCACGCCCTGCTCCTCCTCGGCCGCCGCTCCGGCCCGGCCGAGCTCGCCCGCCGCCTCGCGGAGCTGGTCCACGCGGTGGACGCGCTCGGCGCGCCGCTCCCGGAAGCGCCTACGGCACTCGGGGACGCTGAGCGAGACGGCGCGTGGGGCGCTTCCGGGAGCAGGGGCGCGCGCCGAGGGGCGGCGGGTCCGTCCGTACGCCCCGACGAGCGGATCGTCCCGCCTGCGGACGATGCCTGGACCGTGACCACGGACGGCCGTCTCCTCCGGGCACCGGGCGGGAAGGGCGCGTGGGCTGCTTCTGCGGGCTGGGGCGCACGCCCAGGAGGCCCAGGGGAGGCGCCGGGCGACGATCCGCCCGTACGCGCCGACGAGCGAGCAGTGCCGTCTCCGCATGGCGCACGCCGAGAGGAGGCGACGGGCGACGGCCCGCCCGTACGCGCCGACGAGCGAGCCGTGCCGTCGCGACCCGCTTCCGCGGGTTGGGGCGCGCGACGAAGGGCGACCGGTGGCGGTGAGCCGTCCGGCACCGCCGCGGGACGCGAGGCAGCGGCGGGGAACGAGCCCGCCGCCCAGGCAGTGGCAGGAGAACGGCGCGCCAGCGCCGCCTG
>NZ_JBHVHQ010001316.1:0-1557 GCF_042800135.1 Streptomyces sp. NPDC057654
GCCTGTGACCGGCCGTCGGCATCGGCGGGGCGGTGCGGTCCGGGCTTCGCCGGGCGTCGGCCCCGGTGGCCCGGCGCCGCGGGTCGCGGCGCCCGTCGCCCGTAAAAACCGCTTGTCGGTTCAGGCGTCGCGGACTACGTCGGCAGGCCGGGGGTCTTCGGGAGGCCGGGGAGGTCCGGGGCGGGGAGGCCGCCGCTGACAAGGATGCTCGTCGCGACGTTCACCGTGGCGGTCAGCGTGGTCTTCAGGGCCGTCGCGATCTCGGCCGGGCTGCCGGACGAGGTGGCCTTCAGCAGTGCGTTGACCTTGGCCTGGAGGTCGGTCACGGCCTTCGCGACCAGCTCCGGATGGGGAGCGGCCTGCCGACCGCCCGACGGCGCGCCCTGCGGTGCGGCGGGAGCCTCCGGCGCCTTGGCGTTCGTCGGGTCGACCGGCGGAGCGGACGCCTCCGGCACCTTCGGAAGCTCCGGCGCCTTGGGAAGTTCAGGTTTCTTCGCCGTCGCCGCCGTGATCTTGGTCAGGGCCTCCTTCACCGCCTCCGCGTGCTTCGCCGCCTCCGGCGTCGGGAGCTTGCCGCCCGGCGACTTCAGCACCGCGTCGACGAGATCCGTCACCGGCTGGAGCACCGAGCCCAGGCCGCCCAGCAGTTTCGTCTGGCCCGTCAGCGCTTCCGCGCCCGGGACCGGGGCCGCGGCCTTGGCGGCTCCTGCCTCCGCCGGGTGCGGACTGTCGCCGTGCGCGGTCGCGAGGGCCGCTCCGCAGGTGCCGAACGCCAGCGCGCCGCAGACGACGGACGAGACGGCCGCGCCAGTCCTCCGGGACATCTTCCGGGAGGTCTTCCGGGACGTCTTCCGGTTCCGGGGCATGCGCATAGGGGGTTTCCCTTCGTGGTGCGTGCAAGGTGTCCGACCACCCTGCGGAGGGCCGGTACGGTCCGCAACTCGCCGACTACCCGGAGTGCGTCCCCGCCCAATTCCCATCGCCCCCGCCTGACCTGGGTGTTCGTCAAGGAATTCGGCGGTCTCCGAGGAACGTGGGGCATGCAGCCGTTAGGGTTCGGATGCGGCTTTGTCGAGACGGCGGTTGGACGGAATGAGCATCCCGGAGAGTTACGGACACACCCAGGCCCATGGCTGGCCCGCCAACGAGCTCGAAGAGGTGCTGACCGCCTCGCTCGGCGTGCCGGACGCCGGGGCGCGCATCGTCGAGGTGCTCGGCCGCAGCATGCTGTGGATCCCGCTGCCCAATGGCGGCTCCCCGCAGAGCCGCGAGCTGGACCTGCCTACGCTGGAGATCGACGGCGGCGCGTATGTCCCCGTGTTCAGCTCCGAGCAGCAGTTCCGCATGGCCACCGGCGACCGGATGGCCTGCACCGTCGCGCCCGCCGTCGAGTTCGCCCGCGGCCTGCCCCCGCAGCTCGGACTTGAATCAAAAGTCCGTGACATCAGGCAAAACCCATCGCGGGCAAGACTCGCTCCTACAGGGTTGTTCATTTCACGCCACCTGCGCCACAAGTTGCTGGGCCAACAGATGCTTGAGCAAGGCGCGGTACGCCAG
>NZ_JBHVHQ010001317.1:0-1552 GCF_042800135.1 Streptomyces sp. NPDC057654
CCCTCCGGCGGGGCGCGGTGCCGCCGGGCGCGTACCGGGCCGACCAGGCACTGGACCCGGCTGCCGTCCTCGCCCGACGGACCGCCCCGACCGCACCCGTGTGCCGACTCGATGTCCACCGGACGCCGATCGACGCACTCACCGCCATCGAGGAAGGAGCACTGTGAATCACACCGACACGACCGGGACCCCCGCCGCACGGACGGGCCGGGCGCTGCGGACCGTCGTCTGCGGCACCACGTTCGGGCAGTTCTACCTGGCCGCGCTGGCCGGTTCGACCGACGAGTTCGAGATCGCCGGAGTGCTCGCCGCCGGCAGCGACCGCTCCGTCGCCTGCGCCCGGCGCCACGGCGTCCCGCTCTACGGGGACGTCGCCGAACTGCCCGACGACATCGACCTGGCCTGCGTCGTGCTCCGCTCCGGGGTGCTGGGCGGTTCCGGCACCGAACTGGCCCAACGGCTGCTGGAACGCGGCATCCACGTCATCCAGGAACAGCCGGTGCACCACGACGACCTCGCCGCGTGCCTGCGCCTCGCGCGCCGGCACGCCGTGCACTACCGGCTCGGGAACCTCTACGTCCGGCTGCCCGAGGTCCGCCGCTTCACCGAGGCCGCCCGGCGCCTGGCGGAGCACGGGCCGCTCGCCCACATCGACGCGGTCTGCGCCTCGCAGGTCGCCTTCCCGCTGCTGCACATCCTCGGCGAGGCACTCGGCTCCTCGCGGCCGTGGCGGATCCGCGCACTGGACGGGGGAGCCGGCCAGACCCCGCCGGACGGCCCCTTCGCCGTGCTCACCGGCAGCGTCGGCGGCACGCCGCTGACCCTGCGGGTGCACAACGAGGTCGATCCCGACGACCCGGACAACCACCTTCACCTGCTGCACCGGATCACCCTCAGCGCGCAGGGAGGCAGCCTCACCCTGACCGACCCGCACGGCCCGGTGCTCTTCAGCCCCCGGCTGCACATCCCCGAGCCGGTCCGGGACCGCTTCGACTTCGAGGCCGAGGGAACCGGGCACCTCGCCGAGCCGAGCACCACCGTGCTGAGCCCGGCCCGCCCCCGCGACTACCGCACCCTGCTGCGCGACCAGTGGACGGCCGCCATCGGCGACGACCTGAAGGACCTGAGCGCCACGATCCGCGGCACGGGCGGCGACGCCCGGCGGATCGACCAGTACCACCTGTCGCTGGCCCGGATGTGGCAGGACGTCACCAAGGAACTCGGCTACCCCGTCCTGCGCCCCGGCCGCACCCACCGGCCGCTGACCGCGGCGCGGCTGACCGCCCCCGCCTCGGCCGAGGAGCGCCCGGCCGGCCCGGGGATCACCGGGGCGGGGGCGGGGGCGGACACGCCTGCCGGAGACGGACCGGGGCCCAGGCCCGGGGAGCGGGTCGGCGCCCTCGCCGGGACGGCGTCCACCGGTGAGCCGGACGCCGCCGACCTCGCCGTACTCGTACGCGCGGGGGCCGACGCGGCCGACCGGTACGTCGGACCCGTCGAGCGCGACGCGCCAGAAACCTTCGTCCGGCTGCTGGACGACGCCGTCCTCGGC
>NZ_JBHVHQ010001318.1:0-1550 GCF_042800135.1 Streptomyces sp. NPDC057654
CCGTGCCGCGATCCCCCCTGCCTGGAAAACCGCTGACTGACAACGGAGTCATCACATGCTGCTCGCCGCGACCCCCGCCGCTCCGCCGCCGCCACCGCACACCGGCGGACTGCTCGCTCTCGTCGGAGGGACCGCCGGGCTGCTGACCGTCGCCGCCCTCGGCATCGCGCTCCTCCTCGTACTGATCATCAAGATCCGGCTCCAGCCGTTCGTCGCGCTGCTCGCCGTCTCCATAGCCGTCGGCCTCGCCGCCGGGCTCTCCGTCACCGAACTCTTCGGCACGGTCCAGAACTCCGACGCCAAGTCGCTCATCGAATCCGGCATGGGCGGCACCCTCGGCCATATCGCGATCATCATCGGCCTGGGCACCATGCTCGGCTCCATCCTGGAGGTCTCCGGCGGCGCCGAGGCGCTCAGCTCCCGGCTGCTCGGCCTCTTCGGCGAGAAGCGCGCCCCCCTCGCGATGGGCCTGACCGGCCTCATCTTCGGCATCCCGGTCTTCTTCGACGTCGGCATCTTCGTGCTCGCGCCGATCGTGTACGCGGCGACCAAGCGCAGCGGCAAATCGATCATCCTCTACGCGATGCCGCTGCTGGCGGGCCTGTCCATGACCCACGCGTTCCTGCCGCCGCACCCCGGCCCGGTGGCCGCGGCCGGGCTGCTCCACGTGGACCTCGGCTGGGTCATCCTGATGGGCATCGCCACCGGCGTCCCGGCGGTGCTGGCCGGCTGGGCGTTCGCCGCGTGGATCGGCAAGCGCGTCTACGTGCCCGTGCCCGCCGACATGGTCGAGGCGGCCGAGGAGGCCAAGGCCGCCGTCCAGGCCGAGCAGCGCGCGACCGGCGGCGGCGCGGGCCGCGCCGAGAAGCCCGTGTCCATGGGCGCGCTCGCCGCGATCATCGGCACCCCGCTGGTCCTCATCCTGCTCGCGACGTTCTCCTCCATCGCCTTCGACCCCAGCACCGGCCGATCGGTCGTGGAGTTCTTCGGCAACCCCTTCGTCGCCCTGACGATCGCCCTCTTCCTCGCCTACTACCTGCTGGGCATCCGCCGCGGCTGGTCCCGCAAGTCCCTGGAGACGGTCTCCACCGCCTCCCTCAAGCCGGTCGGCAACATCCTGCTGGTGGTCGGCGCGGGCGGGGTCTTCGGCGCGGTCCTCAAGGGCAGCGGCGTGGCCAAGGCCCTGGCCGACACCTTCGACAGCGCGGGCCTGCCCATCATCGTCCTCGCCTGGCTGATCTCCGTGGTGCTGCGCGTCGCCCAGGGCTCGGCCACCGTCGCCATCGTCACCACGGCCGGCATCGTTGCCCCGATGCTCGCCGAGGGCGACTTCTCCCAGGCCCACCTGGCGCTCGTCATCATGGCGATCTCGGCGGGCTCGATCTTCGCCTCGCATGTGAACGACGGCGGGTTCTGGATGGTCGCGAAGTACTTCGGCATCTCCGAGCGCGACACCCTCAAGTCCTGGACGGTCCTGGAGTCGGTGCTGTCGGTGGCGGGCTTCGCCGTCGCGGCGGTGCTCAGCATCTTCGTCTGACGCGGTACGTGGG
>NZ_JBHVHQ010001319.1:0-1548 GCF_042800135.1 Streptomyces sp. NPDC057654
CTTGCCCCGCTGCATCAGCAGACCGAAGATGAAGAAATACACCATCGCATTCAGCAACGGCGTCGCGACCTGCCACACCTGCCCCAGCTTCGCCTTGCTGTACTGCGCCGTCAGCTTCGCCCGGGAAAAAGCAACAATAAAATGCCGCCGGTCCCACAACTGCCGCACATACTCCCCCAGCCCCGGCCGGGCGCCACTCACCGAGAGCCCGTACTTCGTGGCCAGGTCGGCGGCGGAGAGTCCATCGTCGGGTGCAGGCTGGGCACTCATGGCGACCGCACTGTCGTGCGTTGTCTCGCTCACAGTTGACACTTTCGTCCTCAGGGTGCGCTGCCGGGGCCGCGCCCCGGATCGCGCCCGATGCTCTCAGACAAGAGCCTGTCAGATCACGGGAGGTCGGCCCAGTCGGGTCAGGCGCCAAACGGTACGCCACTTCATGGGGCGCCGTGGACCACACGGTGCGGCCCAGCCCTCCTTGAAACCGCCGAGCCAGGCGCGCAGCGCGGGCATGGACGGACGCCGGGCCAGGGTGAGCAGCAGCCAGACCCCGAGGTAGACCGGTACGAGCGGGGCGGGCAGGTTCCGGCGGGCCAGCCAGACCCGGTTGCGGGCCACCATGCGGTGGTAGACGGCGTGCCGGCTGGGGGCCGTGGTCGGGTGGTGCAGCACCAGGTCCGACCGGTAGTCGATCATCCATCCCGCGTCGAGGGCCCGCCAGGCGAGGTCGGTCTCCTCGTGCGCGTAGAAGAAGTCGTCCGGCAACCCGCCGACCTGGGCGAAGACCTTCGTGCGGGCGGCGTTGGCGCCGCCGAGGAAGGTGGTGACGCGCGAGGAGCGCATGGGGTCGGCGGCGCGCAGCCGGGGCACGTGGCGGCGCTGGGTGACGCCGGTCTCGGGGTCCGCGATCCGGAAGCTGATGATGCCGAGCTGCGGGTCGGCGGCGAACGCCTCGCGGCACAGCCGGGCCGTGTCCCGGCCGGGCAGCAGTCCGTCGTCGTCGAGGAAGAGCAGGATGTCGACGTCCTGGCCGCCGGGGCCGAACGCCTCGATGCCGACGTTGCGGCCCGCGGGGATGCCCACGTTCTCGGGCAGTTCCACGGTCCGTACGGTCAGGCCGTCGACCTTCAGCTCGGGCAGCGGGGAGCCGTTGCCGACGACGACGACCTCGATCGGGTCGCCCTCCTGCCCGGCCACCGAGCGGAGCAGCGCGCGCAGTTCGTCGGGGCGGTTGCCCATGGTGAGGACGACCGCGCCGACGCTCGCGCTCGCGGCGCTCACTTGAGCCTGCTGGAGGCGAGGACGGACACGAGGTGCAGCAGGGTCTGGAGGAGCGCGATACCGGCCATGACGGCGACGCCGAGCCGGGAGAAGAAGAGGTCGCCCCGGATGGAGTCCACGATCGCGAGGACCAGGATCAGCAGGGACGCCTCAATGCAGAGGATGAGCCGGTGGAACTTGAGCGCTCCGGCGGCCCGGCGGGCCAGCGCCATGCCGGAGGAGCGCGGCTCGGACGCCGCTTCCTTGACGGGCGGCAGCCCGCCCTGGTGG
>NZ_JBHVHQ010001320.1:0-1548 GCF_042800135.1 Streptomyces sp. NPDC057654
GGTATGCTCGGCCCATGGCATCCACTCCCCGGCAGCGCCGCGCCGCCCGCCACCACCAGCCCCTCCCCGAACCCGAGGTGCCGGCGGGTCGCGGGCGGCGCGCGCGGCCGATCACGGTGGACGCCGTCGTCGGCGCCGCGCTCGGCATCGTGGCGCGCGAGGGCTACGAGGCCCTGACCATGCGGCGCGTGGCGACCGCCCTGGAGACCGGGCCCGCGTCGCTGTACGCGCACGTCGTCAACAAGGAAGACCTGGACGAGCTCCTCATCGGCCGCCTGTGCGCCGAGATCGACCTGCCCGAGCCGGACCCCGCCGCCTGGCGGGAGCAGATCACCGGCGTGTGCGCCCGGATGCGCGACCAGTACGTACGCCACCCCGGCATCTCCCGCGCCGCGCTCGCCGCCGTCCCCACCAACCAGGACACGCTGCGCCTCGCCGAGGGCATGCTCGCCATCCTGCTCGCGGGCGGCATCGCCCCCCGCACCGCCGCCTGGGGCATCGACGCCCTGATGCTCTACGTCAACGCCTACACGTTGGAACGGTCCCTGCTCGGCCACTCCGGCGACGCCGCGTGGGTCGTCGGCCGGGAGGAGCTGCTGAGGCGGTTCGCGCACCTGCCCGACGCCTTCCCGCACACCAAGCGCCTTGCCGGGGAGCTCACTTCGGGGGACGGCCACGAGCGCTTCGACTTCACCGTCGAGCTGATCCTCGACGGCCTGGAGCGCCGCTGACGCCCTCAGCCGCAGACGCCCTCGGCCGCCGCCCTCCGCCGCCGCCCTCAGTCGTCCAGCGCCTCCAACTCCCGCAGCCACAAGCCTGGCAGGTCCGTCGTGCCCCGGACCGCGGCGTCGACCGTGAAGCCCACGGTCAGCAGGCCGTTCATGGACACCAGCACCACGGACAGCGGGTGGCCCGCCGGGAGGAAGTTGAGCGGGAGCACCTCCCGTACGGGCGCGCCCGCCAGGCGGAGGGGATGGGCCGGGCCGTGGACATTGCTGGCGAGGAGCGTGGCGCGGTCCGGGCGGAAGTAGCGCTCCACGCACCACGTCCCCAGCGAGCGCGGCAGCCCCCGGAACACCCCGTGCACCACGGGGTGACGCAGCGCGCGGGCCAGGCCCGCCGTCCGTGCGGTGACCGCGGCCAGCCGCTCGCCCGGCGTGGCGAGGTCTACGGGAAGGGTGACGCGGCCCGGGATGTGGCGGTTGCGCAGCACGCCCTCGCGGTCACGGCGGATGTTGACCGGGCACAGAGCCCGTACGGCCCTCAGCTCGTCAGCGGCCCCCTCCCCCGCCCACGCGCGCAACGCCCCGGCCAGCGCCGCCAGATAGACGTCGTTGACGGTCGCGCCGTGCCGGTGGCCGATGCGGCGCAGGACGTCGAGGCGGGTGTGGGCGAAGAGGTGGCGCAGGCGGGGCGGAACGTCGGCCCCTGCTTCAGCCCGTACACCGGCCCCTACGCCAGCCCGTGCATCGGCGAGCCGGTCGGCGCGGCCGTCGCGGTCCAGCATCGGGCCGGCCACCGCCCGGCTCGCGCGGGCCAGGTCGGCGA
>NZ_JBHVHQ010001321.1:0-1547 GCF_042800135.1 Streptomyces sp. NPDC057654
GCCGGCCTGGGCGCTGGTCGGGTCGGCCGTCCCCCCGAGTTAGGACGGCCGCTTGTGGTGGGCTCGCCGGCTCCCGTCCGGCCTCAGCTCTCGGCCAGGATGTGGGAGAGCTCGGTGTCGAGGTCGAAGTGACGGTGTTCGGTGCCGGGCGGCACCGCGGCGTCGGTCCTCTTGAGGAACGACTCCAGGGCCCGCGCCGGGGCCTCCAGCAGGGCTTCGCCCTCCGGGGAGCTCAGCGCGATGCAGACGACGCCCTGACCGTGGCTGCGGGACGGCCAGACACGGACGTCGCCGGTGCCCGTGGGCCGGTGCAGGCCCTCGGCGAGCAGGTCGCGGGCGAAGACCCACTCGACCGTCTCTTCGGCTCCGGTGTGGAAGGTGGCGTGCACGGCATACGGATCGGCCGTGTCGTACCGCAGACCTGCGGGTACAGGGAGTGAGGACTCGCTCGACACGACGAGGCGCAGGTGCAGCTCGCAGCTGACCGTGGTGTTCATAAGCGCCAGGGCCTTTCGCTCAGTGTGCGCTCGGGGATTCGCACGTCGGCGAAATCGACATGCCACCTACGGTGCCGTTGTAAACCCCTCTGCCCGCTTTGCGGGTCTTCGGGTAGCTCGGACGGCCGTACTCATCCCGCTTGTATACCGCCGTTCTGGTGAACGTCTCGGTGCGTCGCGTTGACGTGGCGTCCACATCGCATTGACGCGGCGGTGAACTGGACCGTCCGCCGGACTGTTCATGGGCCGCCCCGGCCGTGGTCACGGCCACCGCCCGCCATGGGGTAATGTTTGCGCTGCGCAGGGGGCGATTAGCTCAGTGGGAGAGCGCTTCGTTCACACCGAAGAGGTCACTGGTTCGAACCCAGTATCGCCCACCCCCGACCGGAAGTCCGCGAGGCCCAGCCCTTGCGGACTTCCGGCTTTTTGTGTGCGCTGACGGGCATGATCCGACCCCGGACCACCGCCCTGCACCGCTACCGGTTCCGCAGCGACTGGCTCGTGGCCGCGCCCCCCGACGCCGTCTACGCGCTGCTGGCCCGCGCCGAGGAGTACCCGAGCTGGTGGCCCCAGGTCCGGGAGGTCCGCCCCCTCGACGAGCGCAGCGGCACCGCCCGCTTCCGCTCCCTCCTCCCGTACGACCTCGTCATCACCGCCCGCGAGCGGCGGCGCGACCCCGTCGGCCGGGTGCTGGAGATCGCGATGAGCGGCGACCTGTGCGGCTGGGCGCGCTGGACGGTGACCGCGCGCGGCGCCGGCGCGTGCGTCCGCTTCGAACAGGAGGTCCGGGTGTCCAAGCCGCTGATGCGCCGGCTCGCGATCCCCGGCCGCCCCGTCTTCCGCGCCAACCACGCCTGGATGATGCGCTGCGGCCGGCGCGGGCTGCGGGCACGGCTGGACGCCTCGGAGGGGAGCCCGGGGCGGCTGCCCGGAATTTGAAGTACGGCGGCCGCGGCCTGTATTGTTCGGGGCGTTCCGCAGGGGGAGACCCCGCCGGAAACTCGGGCGATTAGCTCAGTGGGAGAGCGCTTCGTTCACACCGAAGAGGTC
>NZ_JBHVHQ010001322.1:0-1544 GCF_042800135.1 Streptomyces sp. NPDC057654
GCCGTTGGCGAGGTGGGCCGGGATGGTCAGCTGGCGGCGCCCGCCGACCTTCATGCCCTGCACGCCCTGGTCCCAGCCGCTGATGACCTGGCCGGCGCCGAGCTGGAACTGGAGCGGCGTACCGCGGTTCCAGCTCGCGTCGAACTCCTCACCGGTGGAGAAGTAAACGCCGACGTTGTGCACGGAGACGTTGTCACCCTCCTTGGCGACGGCGCCGTCGCCCTCCCACAGGTCCACGATCTCCAGCTCGGCGGGGGCCGGACCGTCCGGGAAGTCGATCTCGGGCTTGTCGATGTTCACGAAATTTCTCCTACGGAAAGACACGTTCTGTCAGCCGGGCAATTCTGGCAGACCATGGCGCGAAAGCGCTGATCAGACCCCCTCGACCGGACAGCTTCCGATCAGGCCTTGCCGAGAATGTCGACGACGAAGACCAGCGAGGCGCCCTTGGGGATGTCGCTGCCCTGCGGCGGGTTGTCACCGTAGGCCAGCTTCGCCGGCAGGGCCAGCAGCACCCGGTCCCCCACGTGCTTGCCGACCAGACCCTTGTCCCAGCCCTGCACGACGGAGCCCGTACCGATCTGGAAGGCCGTCGCCCCGCCGTGGTCCCAGGACGAGTCGAACTTCTTGCCGCCGTCCCACTGGACACCGGTGTACTGGGCGATCAGCCCGTCACCCGCCTTGACCTCCGCGCCCTTGCCCTTGATCAGCACCTGCTGCTTGAGGTCCGACGGGGCCTTCTCGCCCTTCGGCATGGTGATGGCGGCGGCCTTCTGCCCATCCGCCTTCACCTCCGGCATCCCGTCCTCCGGCTTGGCCTGGTCGCCCTCGGCCGCACTCTTGGCGTCCACCTTCTGCGCGCCCGCGATGTCGAAGACCCACACCAGGCCGTCCTCCGGCTTGAGGACCTCCTTGTTGATCCCCTCGCCGACGAGCGCGTTCGCCGTGCCCTCGACCTCCACACGGCTGCCGGCCTGCTGCCCGACAAGCGCGTCGAAGACCTTCGGCGGCAGCGCCGCCTGCTGCTGCGCCTGCTGCGCGCCCTGCTGGTTCATCTGCAACAGGATCTGACGGCGCGGACCCTTGGGGTCCTGCTGCGGCTGGCCCTGCTGGGGCTCCCAGCTGTTGCCCAGGCTCTTCTTGTCCTTCATCGTCTGACCGGCGAAGTCGAAACGGACGAAATCGTCCTTCGCCACCTTCGGGCCGTCGCCCTTGCTGATGGTCTTCACCACGAGCTTGTCGGACGGCTTGGCGTCCTTGGGCGCGGAGATCTCGGGCTTCTCCCCGAACTTCCCCGACACCTTGGCCACGGCCTTGTCGTCCGACGCGCCCTTGCCGCCGTCGTCCGAGCCGCACGCGGCGGCGGTGAGCAGCAGGGCGGGGACGGCCAGCGCCACGGCGAAGCGGCGCGTTTTCTTCGTGTGGTTCATCAGTCCAACTCGGGCTAGTGGGGGTGGCGGGGGGAACGCCCGCCACTCTACGGCCTGCGTCTCCCCTATCAACCCTGCCGGACACGGCTGTGCGTCGGTGTCCGCGGACACCGA
>NZ_JBHVHQ010001323.1:0-1539 GCF_042800135.1 Streptomyces sp. NPDC057654
GATCCGGGGGCACAGGGCGGTGCAACGTGTTCTCATCTTCGCCCTCCGTTGCTACGGTGCCCCAGCCCTGACGCCGCATCAGCAACCGGGAGGCCGAGCATGCGCGCACTCATCGCCGCGGCCATCGGACTGGCCGCCGCCCTCGCGCTCGTCCTCACCATCACCGCCGTCGGAGTGCCCAGCGGCGAAACCTCCCCCAAACCCCTACAGACCACCGTCCCCGCACACCCCTGAGGGAGGGACGTACCGCCATGCGCCGCGCTGTGCCGACCGGGGACGACCCGGAAGCCCCGCCACCACCCGGCCCCCCGGCCGGACGACGCACCCGCGGCGGCGGGATGCGCCGCAGAGCGAGCCTCGTGCTGCTCGCCGCGGCCGTCTTCTTCGCCGCCCTGTCACCGCTGCTGCGCTGGTACGCCTTCCCGCGGCTCGCGAAGGTCCCGCCCAGCCAGTACCAGTCCGTCGTCATGGAGGCCAAGGACGCCGACCTGATCGACTACAACAAAATGGAGGCCAGGAAGGTCCCCAAGGTCAACATCGTGCAGACCCTCAAGGGCAACGTCGAACAGGCCAAGAAGGTCAAGAACGCCACCGGCCGCGACGTCGTCGTCTGGGACACCCTCAGCTACATCGTCGGCCCCGACGGCAAGATGGTCTCCCGGATACCCGAGCGCTACGTCTTCGACGCCCACAGCCAGGAACCCGTGCACGCGGGCGGCGAGAGCGTGGACGGCACCCCGGTGCGCCGCGACGGCATCGAGTACAAGTGGCCCTTCCTCACCGAGAAGCGTGACTACCAGTACTTCGACATGCAGACCCGCACCTCCGCGCCCATCCACTACCGGGGCACCCAGAACTTCCACGGCCTCAAGGTCTACTACTTCGAGCAGACCATCCCCTGGACCAAGGTCCCGCTCCCCAAGAAGATGCCGCTGGGCGTCACCCCGGAGGTCGTCAAACAGACCGGCCTGGAGCGCTGGTACAGCACCAAGCGGATGTTCTGGGTCGACCCCGTCACCGGGGCGCCGGTCAACGGCGAGGAGCAGCACAAGGAGGAGATGCGCTGGACCGGGCACCCCGAGAAGAAGCCGATCACCGCCTTCGCCGGGCATGTGAAGATGCGGCCGGACTACGTGCAGTCCACCCTCAAGCTCGTGAAGTCCCAGCGGGTCCTCGTCCTGCTCCTCACCAGCTACCTCCCGTGGGGCTTCCTCGGGCTGGGCTTCGTGCTCCTCGCGCTCTCCCTCGTCCTCGAAGCCCGCTCCCGCCGCCCCGGCTCCGGCGCCGCCCCGGCCGAGAACCCGGCCGCCCCGGACCCCGAACCCGTGCCCGTCTGATCAGCTCCGCCCGAGCAGGCGATCAGCGGCGCGCGTTCGTGCGCTTCGTCGGGGCCGCGGCCGTCGGGTCCTCGGGCCAGGGATGCCTGGGGTAGCGGCCGCGCAACTCGGCCCGCACGGAGCGGTACCCGTCCTTCCAGAAGTAGTCTAGTTCTGTGTTGATGTCGGTGGTAGGGGTGTCGTGGGATAGCTGTTGTAGGAG
>NZ_JBHVHQ010001324.1:0-1533 GCF_042800135.1 Streptomyces sp. NPDC057654
GGCTCCGCCGTGCCGACGCCGGGAGGGGTGGGCACGGTCGAGATCGCGCTGACGACGGCGCTGACGCTGGCGGGGATGCCGGCGGACGCCGCGCTGTCGGCGGTGCTGGTGTTCCGGCTGATGGTGTTCTGGCTGCCGGTGATTCCGGGGTGGATCTCGTTCACGTATCTCACCCGCAAGGGAGCCATCTAGGGGCGGTCCGGGGGCCATGCCCTCAATCGCCGGGCGGGCTGGTGCGGACGCGCGCCGGCCCGCCTTCGCGTTTCCTCAAGCATGTGTCCTCAAACGCCGGACGGGCTTGATGTGCGTGTCCTCAAGCGCCGGGCGGGCCGAACCTGTATGCCCTCAAGCGCCGGGCGGGCTGGAGGTGCACACCCGCATTTGCCAGTGTCTTTATCCGATTTACCTTGCATCTGCGGGATGAATAGCCATACCGTGCCGCACATGCGGTCCTACACCATTGGCCAGGCGGCGCGCCTCCTCGGCGTCAGTCCCGACACCGTCCGGCGCTGGGCCGACGCCGAGCGGATTCCCACGCGCCGGGACGAGTTCGGCAAGCGGCTCATCGAGGGCACCGACCTGGCGGCCTTCTCCGTGGCGCTCGCGGCGGACGCGAACGGTTCCGACAGCGAGGACTCCGGGTACACCAGCGTCCGCAACGCCTTCCCCGGCATCATCACCGCCGTCAAGCTCGGCGACGTAGCAGCCCAGGTGGAGATCCAGGCCGGGCCGCACCGGCTGGTCTCCCTCCTCACCCGCGAGGCGGTCGAGGAGCTGGGGCTGGCCGTCGGCATGGAGGCCGTGGCCCGTGTGAAGTCCACCAATGTCCATATCGACCGCGCCTGATCAACCGGCTTCTGGAGTTTCCATGCCCCGCACGTCCCCCACGTCCCGTACGCCCCGCGCCTCCCGCTCCCTCGTACGCCGCGCGGCGCTCCCCGCCCTGGCCGCCACCCTGCTCGTACCGCTCGTCGCGGCCTGCGGCAGCGACGACAAGAAGGACTCCGGGGCCTCGGGCGACGGCAAGAAGAACACCACGCTCACCGTGCTCGCCGCGGCCTCCCTCACGGACGTCTTCAAGCAGGCGGGCGCCGCGTACGAGAAGGAGCATCCGGGCGTCAAGGTGAAGTTCTCCTACGCGGGTTCGCAGGAGCTGGCCTCGCAGGTGCGGCAGGGCGTGCCCGCCGACGCGCTGGTCACCGCCGACACCAAGACCATGGACGGGCTCAAGTCCGACACGGAGACCCCCTCCGTCATCGCCAAGAACCGGCTGACCATCGTCACCGGCAAGGGCAACCCGAAGAAGGTCAAGGGCCTCTCCGACCTCGCCAAGAGCGACCTCAAGGTCGTGCTCGCCGCGCCCCAGGTGCCCGTCGGCCGCTACAGCAAGAAGGTTCTCGACAAGCAGCACATCGACGTGAAGCCGGCTTCCCAGGAGCCCAACGTCCGCGCCGTCCTCACCAAGGTCCAGCTGGGCGAGGCCGACGCCGGGATCGTGTACGCCACCGACGCCGCCGTGGCGGGCAAGAAGGT
>NZ_JBHVHQ010001325.1:0-1527 GCF_042800135.1 Streptomyces sp. NPDC057654
GGGTGTCAGTAGTCCGGTCGCCCTGACGGCGACACCCTGTGGGCGTGAAAATCGGTGGGTGGTCGTCCGGCGGACGTCGTATCGCCTTGGTGCCTCCGAGCCCGGGTGTCAGTAGGACGCCGGGGGTCCATCGACAGGCACCCGGATGTGTTGCTTCGAGCACGTGACTCAGACTCTTCAGCCTGCCGGACCCCCGCCGGACGATCACGCGCTCGCGGCCGATCACGAGAGGGGGTGCCGGGGCGATGGACGTGATCCACGAACGCTGTGCGGGGATCGACATCAGCAAGGTGGACGTGAAGGTGACGATCTGGGTGCCGGGTTCCGGCAAGCGGCGCCGCAGCGAGACGAGGACCTTCTCCTCGGTGACCTCCGGTCTGCTCGCGATGCGGGACTGGCTGCTCGCCGAACAGATCACCGTGGTGGGCATGGAGGCCACCGGCGTCTACTGGAAGCCCGCGTTTTACCTGTTGGAACACGAGATGGAGTGCTGGCTGCTGAACGCCCGCCACATGCGGAACGTGCCGGGCCGCAAGACCGATGTGAAGGACGCCGAGTGGATCGCCAAGCTCGTCGAACACGGTCTGGTCCGGCCCTCGTTCGTGCCACCGGAACCGATCCGGCAGCTGCGCGACCTGACCCGTTACCGCACCGAGGTGATCCGCGAACGCACCCGCGAGACCCAGCGCCTGGAGAAGCTGCTGGAGGACACGGGGATCAAGCTGTCCGCCGCGATCTCCAGCATTCTGGGCGTCTCCGGACGGGCGATGCTGGAGGCACTGATCGCCGGCGAACGCGACCCGCACGTGCTGGCGGACCTGGCCAAGGGCTCCATGCGCCGCAAGACCGACGCCCTGGTCGAGGCCCTCACCGGCCGCTTCACCGACCACCACGCCTTCCTGGCCCGCGCGATGCTGGACCGCGCGGATGCCTGCACCGCCATGGAAACGCGGCTCGACGCGCGGATCGATGAACAGATCGCGCCCTTTCGCCGCCGGATCGACCTGCTCGTGACCATCCCCGGCGTCAACACCCGGGCCGCCGAGGTGATCCTCGCGGAGATCGGGGACGACATCGCACGCTTCCCCTCCGCCGCCGACCTGGCCTCGTGGGCCGGAGTCTGCCCCGGCAACAACGAATCCGGAGGCAAGAAGGGACCCAGCCGGACCCGGCACGGCGACCCCTGGCTCAAGGCCGCCCTCGGACAGGCCGCCGTGTCGGCCTCCCGCACCAGGGACACCTACCTCGCCGCCCGCTACCGCCGGATCGTCGCCCGCCGTGGGAAGAAGCGGGCCTTGGTCGCGCTCCAGCATTCGATCCTGGTCTCCGTCTGGCACATGTTCACCCGCGACGCGGAGTACGCCGACCTCGGCGGCCAGTACTTCCTCGAACGCACCGGCCGTGCCAGGCAGACCCGACGACTGGTGAGTCAGCTCAACCAACTCGGCTACCAAGTGACCCTCCAAACAGAAGGAGCTGCCTGACCAGCAACTACGGGAACGGGACGGTGGATTTTCGACTCAGCCG
>NZ_JBHVHQ010001326.1:0-1525 GCF_042800135.1 Streptomyces sp. NPDC057654
GTCCGCGGGGCGCTAGAAGAGTTCGGCCTGCTCGGCGGGGCTGGTGTCCGCCTGCCGGCTGGGTTTGGCTACCCAGAGTTCGTACCGGGGCCGGCGGCGGTGCGGCGGCCGGTGCGGTTCCGTTCGGCGTCGGGACCAGACGACCAGCGGGGCGCCCGCCTCCACCCAGCCGCGGGGGTACCCGGCAGCGATCCGGGCCCACAGGAGTTGGTTCCGGGGCAGGTCCCAGGATTCCCCGCGGTTCGGCGTGATGGGGAGTGCCTGCCAGCCGGGGAACGCGTGGTCGTGGGCGTCTGAGATCGCGGCGTTGAATGCCACGCGCCCTGGGCCTGGGGGTATGTCTCCTTCCCAGTCGCAGGCGAGACAGCCCCCGCGGTACTGGTCGTCGTCCTTCCCGTACGTGCGGCGGGTGAGCAGGGTGGGGCTGTGGTGCTCGGGCGGGGTGGGGTCGTGGCCGAAGTCGGAGTAGGCGCCGCCGGGGTGTCCGTGGAGGATGTGCCACGTCTCGCAGGCATGCACGCCGTGTACGGGGCGGGTGCGGCTGCGCTGGTTGCGCCCTTGCCAGTAGTAGGTCTGCCGGTCGCGGGCGCCGCGTGGTTCGGGGTACGTGGTCACGGCTGGTCGCTCCAGAGGTCGGCGTGGACGGTGTGCAGGAGCGGTTCGGCGAGAAACTGCTGTTCGTCCGGGGCGGTGGTGAACCGGTGGCCGTAGGCGCGGCGTATCGCTCGGCGGGCGGCATGGTGGCGGTCGTTGTTGCTGTCGTACCTGGTGCGGGTGAGGACGTCGTATCCGTGCTGGGTGAGGACGTCGGCCACGAGGGCGCGGGTCTGGACGGCGTCGAGCGTCGTCAGGTCGTGCTCGGCGGGTGCGGCGATGAGTACGCGGGTGAGTTCGGATGCGCTGAGCCGAAGTTGCAGGGGGACGCCGACGCGGGCGACGCCGTCCTTGCTGGGCTGCGCGGCACCGCGTCGGCCTGCTGTCCGGGCGGGTGGGGTGGAGTCGTGTTTCGTCGCGTGCATGGTGCTGGGCTTTCTGGTCGTGAACGTCCGGGGCGGCGGGGCCGGGGGCGGCGGGATCGTCCCCGGCGGCGGCCGTCAGAAGAGGCAGGTGGCGCGGTCGGCGGCGGCGCGGAGTGCGTGGGCGGCGTCTTCGGCAGTTCGGCCGGGATCGGCACTCCATCGGTCGATGAGGTCGCGGTGCAGCCGCTTGGCGGCTGCGAGATCGTCTGCTTCGAGGTGGTGCCCAGTGAGGTGCTCGGACAGGGTGCGAAGTGCCTCGTCGCGGGCTTGCCAGATGCGGTCCCAGTCGTAGGTGTGCCGGCTGCTTCCGCGTCCGTGGCCGGCGGCGACTTCGACGGCGCCGCGCGGCCAGCACGGCAGGGTGACGGTGCGGCCGGGGCCGTCGAAGAGGCCGGGCCCCTGGTGGAGGCCGACGTGTTCGATGTGGTGGGCGGCCCATTCGAGAATCGCGGTGGGGTCGTCAGGGATGACGACGCTCTCGGGGCTGTAGCGGATCGGCATGGTGG
>NZ_JBHVHQ010001327.1:0-1481 GCF_042800135.1 Streptomyces sp. NPDC057654
GGTCGGACCGCTCCCCCGCTTTTCGGCGGGGGACGGACCGGCCGGGGCGTCCGCGTTCCGGCTCGGGGAGATCTACCGCGGGGCCGGGAGGCTTCAGGACCAGGAAGGGACGCTGAAGGCGCCGGCCCGCGGCGCCGGCGGGCCGCTCCTGCCGCGGGGCGGGGTGACGATCAGCACCGACTTGGCCTTGTTCACCGCGTCGATTCTGGAGACGGCGCCCAGCTTGTCGAAGATATTGCGGAGATGGCGCTTCACCGTCGCTTCGGTGATCTCCAGCCGGGAGGCGATCTGCCCGTTGCTCATGCCCTGCGCCACATTCTCGATGATCTGTAATTCCCGTGCGGAAAGCCGCGGCCCGTCTTGGTCGCGGGCGGCCACCAGGCTTTCGGTGGGCAGGGAGAGCACGATTTGATCGGGGTGGATGACCACGCTGCGAATGGCGGTGATGACCTCTTCCCGCATGACGTTCTTGGCGAGGAAGGCGCTCACTCGCAGCCGCAGGGCCTCCCGGACGAGCGCCGGGTGGTTGCAGGACGTCAGCACGATGCACCGTGAATTCGGCGAGACCCTTTTCATCTCGGCGAGCATCGACACAATTCCGCCCGCATCCGGGCCGTCCAGCAGAATGACGTCCGGCCGCTTCTCCGCGGCAATGCGTATCGCCGTCTCACTGTCGGCGATGCCGCCGACGACCTCGATATCGAGCTCTTTGGCCAGCACTTCGCACAACGTTTCCCGGAGCAGCCCCTGATCGTCCACCACCAGGACCGTAATCGCGCTATTGATCGCCACTTTCTCCCCGCCACCAATCTTCCCGGTCCGTCCCCGCACAGCACCAGCGCGAGCATCTTGTTCGAACAGCACACCGGTCGTCAAGCGATCCCGTCGGACCACTTTCAACTACCGTGAATGCCTTGGGCCACCGGCGGTCCGGTTCCCCGAGAAAGAAAAGTCAGTCGCAATCAATTCGAAGTGCGGCCCCCCACCAAACGCACAACCCAACAGCGGTAAGGGTATCCATACCCCCACCCTGCGCCGCATATTCGCCGCGCTTCGAACGTCCCCAAGGAGATCTCAAACACAACGCGAGAGTCAAGCCCCGCGCCGGGAATCCGCAATCGGAAACTCCCTGCTCACGCCAGGCGGCCGGCCCTCGGATCCTACGCGCCCCGGATGGTGCGACCAGTCACCCGTCCCACCCCCGGACCGCGAATACCCTGTCCGATTTGACGCATTTTGTTATTCCGTTCCGAACGGAACTGGTGTATAAGCCCCCGAGGGTGGAGACGCCGCCTCTAATCCGGCTCCAAGCAACCGCGAAGTCCGCATGGGAGCGTTCCCCCGAACGGCAGGTCCGTACCGCTCCGCGACTCACCCGGAAGGCCATATCTCGCGGGTACGGGAGCCGTTACCAAAATCCATTGCGGCGAACCGCCCATTCGACGAATTATGTGCGGCCCGGACGCACGACAGCGCCCGGC
>NZ_JBHVHQ010001328.1:0-1522 GCF_042800135.1 Streptomyces sp. NPDC057654
GGCGTGCCCCGGCGCCCGCAGGCAGATCCGGTCGGCTCGGCGTCATGCCTGGGACTTCCACAGCCGGCACATCGACACGAGCCCCTCGGGGTTCTGCGGCTTGCCGTTCTTGGCGAGCACCTCCTCGGCGGGGCAGCCGCTCAGCCAGGGCTCGTCCTTGGCCTGGAAGGCGGCTTGGGTGAACAGCTCGAACTCGTTGTGCTGGCGGTTCAGCCGCAGCCCGCGGTCGGTCATCGTGGCGAAGTGCATGGGCTCGTCGAACAGCACCGAGCAGACGTAGCAGCGGCCGTCCGGGAAGATCGACAGCCGGTCGAGGGAGCAGCCGACGCAGCCGCGGTACCCCTCGTCGATGTACCGCTCCAGCTTCTGCGGGCCCGCGTAGGTCGGCGGGTACCAGATCGACGTCCGGTAGTCGTCCTTGATCGACTCCAGGTACTCGTAGAAGTCGATCCAGCGCTGCGGGGAGAGCGACCACTCGTCGGCGTTGGCGATCCCGCGCCCCTCCTCGGAGAAGACGTGGAAGTTGACCATCTTGACGCCGAGCTCGTCGGCGAGCGCGAGGAGCGGTGCCGCGTCGTCGATGTTGAGCTGGGAGATCGTGCAGATCAGCCGCACGTCGTAGCCCGCCGCGATGGTCTCGCGGATGCACGGGACCGTCTTGTCGAACATGCCCTCGCCGCGGATCGCGTCGTGCGTGGCGGGGCTCGCGCCGTCCAGGCTGAAGGAGATGTAGTGCAGCTTCGCCGGGTCGATCTTGTCGATGGTGCGCTCCAGCAGACCGTTGGAGTTGATCATGATCTGCTTGTAGCCCAGCTCCTCGGCGTAGTCGACCATGCGGGGCAGGTCGGGGTGGAGCGTGGGCTCGCCGCCGAGGAAGGTGATGTACTCGCCGCCGAGGGTGCGGCAGTAGTCCATGATGTTGCTCGCGCGGTCGAACGTCAGCGACAGTCCGCGCTCCAGCCGGTCGCCCATGTAGCAGTGTCCGCACCGCAGTTGGCACTTCTCGGTGACGTACAGATAGATGTTGTGGAACCGCTTGTAGTGGACGCGCGAGCGGTCACGGGAGCTGGTCACGCTCTCCACGGGAACAAAGGTAGCCATTGTGCACTCCCCGTTCGGAAGGGTTTCCGGGCAGGTTCGGCGCGGCGGCGACGGAATCGGACGGGACCCGGCCGGCGGCGCGTGAACCCTGGCACATGCGTGGTGCTCTCCGTACGGCGGACGTCAGCGGGCCCGGGAGCGGGAACTGGATTCCCGATCGGGTCGGGCGCTCGACACGGCAATTGGGCCGGTGGTCACCGCCGTACGCCAATGAACGTAAGGCGGGTGTTCCGGGGGATGTGAGAGTTATTCCAGCCGTGCCCCGGGGTCTCCGGGGGCCCCGGGGCGCATGTAATCGACACCGAAACGGCCCGCGGGCGGGCGCTCGCCGGAGCCTGTCAGGGGTGCGCCCCGGGCACGCCCCTGACGCCGTGAACAGCGGGAGCGTCGCCCGGACCGCTGCGAAGAACACCGCCGCGGC
>NZ_JBHVHQ010001329.1:0-1522 GCF_042800135.1 Streptomyces sp. NPDC057654
GATGAGCAGAAGGGCCGCGGTCGCGAGCACGGACAGCAGAAACCCATAACTGCGCGCGAGCCACGGGTCGTAGAACACCAGCAGCAACACGGCCCCGGCCAGGGCGGGCAGGAGCGTGCGGCGGCGTCCGGTGCCGATCGCGAGCAGCGTGACGAGGCCGCAGGCCGCGGCCCGGAGGACGCTGGGTTCCGGGCGGCACACGACGACGAACGCGAGCGTCAGCCCGCCGCCCAGCCACGCCGTGGCCCGCAGCGGCACCCCCAGCCGTGCCGCCAGGCCACGCCGCTCCGCGCGCACGGCCAGGTGCGCCGGGCCGATCAGCAGCACGAGGATGATCGTCAGGTTGCTGCCGGACACGGCGAGCAGATGCGTCAGATCCGTGGCCCGGAACGCCGCGTCGAGCTCGGGCGGCACGCGGGCCGTGTCACCCACCACCAGTCCCGGCAACAGGGCGCGGGCATCCGGCCCGAGCCCGTCCGTAGCCTCGCGCAGCCCCGCACGCAGCCGCCCCGCCACGCGCTGTGCGGCCGTCGGCGGCCCGGTCACCCGCGGCGGCCCGCCGCCCCTGACGCGTACCACGGCGGCGATCCGCTCACCCGCGTGCGACGGCGGCGCCAACCGCCCCCGCACGCGGACCCGCGTGGACGGCAGCAGGCTCAGCCACTCGGCGGACGGCCGGGCCGCGGCACGGGCGGCCTTCGCGTGGGGCTGCTGTTGCACGATGACCAGCACCGGCGTCCTCGTCACCGTCGCACCCCCGCTCACTGTCGTCACCCGCCCCGCCTCCCCCTCGAACACGACACCCGGCGCGGCCATCGCCGCCCCACGCACCCGCGGCCGGATGACCCGCGGGTCCCCGGTGACCGTCACCTCCACCACCCCCTCCCCGTACGCGCGAGCCGCCTCCGGCAACGGCCCCCGCCGAACATCCGCCGCTTGCAGCGCGGCCGCCCCCGCGCCAACGGCGGCGCAGAGCAGCACCATCGCGACCGCCACTGTGACGCTGGGCGCCCGCCCGGGCCGAGTTGGAGCCCTGAGCCCGGCCAGCAGCAGCACGACGGCCACCAGGGCAGCGCTCCCGCAGGCCACGGCTACCGAGGTGCCGGGAGCGGTCAGCGCGAGGGCCGCGGCTGCCCACGTCGCGAGGGCGGGAAGAACGAGGCGCAGGTCGGGTGGGCCCTCCTGACGGGGGTCGGCGGCTCCGTGCGGGGAGCGTGCGGCGGCGTGGACCGCGAGGCGGGCGACGGTCATGGCTGGACCATCGGGCGGAGGTCGGCGAACCGGCGGGCGCCGATGCCGTTGACGCGGCGGAGGTCGTCGACGGAGGCGAAACCACCGTGCTGGGAGCGGTAGTCGAGGATGCGCTGGGCCAGCACCGGGCCGACTCCGGGGAGGGTGTCCAACTGCGCGGCCGTGGCGGAGTTGAGGCTGACCGGCCCCACCGAGCCGGCGACTCCGCCCGGCACAGCCGCCGACCCGGCCGAGCCCGCGGCTCCACCCGGCGCGGCTCCCTGCGCCGCTG
>NZ_JBHVHQ010001330.1:0-1522 GCF_042800135.1 Streptomyces sp. NPDC057654
GGAGAGCGGCGACGGCGCCCGCGGCCTGTTCGAGGGTGGGGCCCGCGAACAGTGCCCGCAGTGGCAGGTCGGCGCCGAACTCACGCTTGACGGCGGCCAGGAACCGCGTCGCGAGGAGGCTGTCGCCGCCGAGCGCGAAGAAGCTCTGCCGGCGGCCGACGGCGCTCACGCCGAGCAGGGCGGTCCACAGCGCGGCGAGGGACTCCTCCAGCGCCCCTCGGGGCGGCTCGTCGGGGTCGTTCTCCTCGGTGGCGCCGACGAGTTCGGCCAGTGCGGTGCGGTCGAGTTTGCCGTTGGCGCCGAGCGGGAGCCGGGTGAGTACCGCGATGGGTTCGGGCACCATGTGCGCGGGCAGCCGCTCGGCGGCCAGGGCGCGCAGCCGGGCGGGGTCCGGGTCCACGGCGTCGTCGGGGCGCACGGCCTCGATCAGCTCGGTGAAGGAGCCGGGCACGGGGGTGTGCCCGACCTCCTCGAAGCCGGCGGCGCCGAGGAGTTCGGCCCAGCGGTCCGGCGCGAGTACGGGGGTGCCGGCGGCCCGGCGCCGGGGGTCGAAGGAGGCGTATCCGCCGTCGAGCAGAGCGGCGGTCAGCAGGGCGACGGGCGTGAGTTCGCTGCGTTCGGCGGCCAGGAGCAGGCCGCCCGGGCGGGCCAGGGCTCCGGCCAGCGCGGGCCCCTGGGCGGGGTCGGCGCCGCGGTGCAGGTACTGGTCGGCCAGGACGATGTCGAAGCGGTGGCGCATCTCCTCGGGCACGAGTACGCCGGACAGGCGGCGGAGGACCGGTCGGTGCGGAAGGGCGGACAGGCGCTGCTCCGCACGTGCCAGGAGGTCCGGGTCGGTGTCGGTCAGGGTGGGGCGCACCTGGTCGGGGGTGAGCCGGGTCAGCAGCCGTGCGGCCGTCGTGCCGGCGCCGGCGCCGAGTTGGACCATCTCGACGGGCCGGCCGAGTTTGGCGGCGTGGTCCGCGATACGGGCCGCGAGGGCATCGAGCGCCTTATCGCTGCCGGGGTCGGCGGCGGAGAGCCGGTCGGGGGCGAGCACGTCGTCGTCGAGCAGCAGCGCGGGCAGCGCCCGCCCGGCGAGGATGTCCCGGTAGTCGTCGAGCCGGGCCAGGAGCCGTTCGCCTGCGCGGGCGGTCAGGTCGCCGTAGGCACGGTGCCCCGGGGCCTGGCGGGGCGCTGAGTCCCCGGCCGGTCCCGGCGCGGGCTTCCCGGCCGGTGCCGGCGCGTAGCCGCCTGCCGTCGCCGGCGCGTAGGCGGCGCCCTCGCGGACCAGGGCCCCGCGGCCGGTGAGCCAGTCGAGCCACAGCCGCAGGACGGGCAGGTGCTCGTCGGCGATGGCGAGCCGGGCGGCCCA
The DNA here is from genome assembly GCF_042800135.1 of Streptomyces sp. NPDC057654. Classification (NCBI taxonomy): domain Bacteria; kingdom Bacillati; phylum Actinomycetota; class Actinomycetes; order Kitasatosporales; family Streptomycetaceae; genus Streptomyces; species Streptomyces sp. NPDC057654. The sequence goes on from NZ_JBHVHQ010001330.1 coordinate 1,355, forward strand.
CCCGGCGGCGGTACGGGGCCTGTCGGCGGTACGGGGCCCGTCGGCGGCGGCCGGAGGCAGCAGTCGCCACAGGAACGTTTCCGCAACGACGGCCTCGGCCTCCCGCGCCCGGTCCCTGAAGTCGCGCGTGGCGGCGTCGGGGCGGGTGGCGCTCAGACGGGCCGGGGA
>NZ_JBHVHQ010001331.1:0-1520 GCF_042800135.1 Streptomyces sp. NPDC057654
CCACCACCCCGCGCACTGGATGCGGCTCCCGAACCGGGTCACGGGGACTGCGGTGCGGTCGGTGGAACGGGTACTGCTCGGTGCTGTCGGTCTGTCGGGTGCTGCCGGTCCTGCTCGTCCTGCCTGTGCTGCCGGTCCTGCGGGTGTTTCTGGTTACTGCTCGGTGCTGCTGGGGCCGCTGGTGCCGCCAGGGGCTGCCGCTACGGCTGTTGCGGCCCCGTGGACGCCCCGTAGACGTCCCGTGACGTCAGCGGGCCCCGACGCGGGCCATGGCCCCGCGGTGCGCCGTCTGGAGGCCGACTCCGGCGGGTTCCGCCGTGGCCCGGGCCGCCGGCTGCCGTCCGGAGGCGCCGGGTGCGCCGCCGCCCGCGCCGTTCGTGGCCGGCGCGCGCCGCGGCTGGGCGGCGACCCCGTTCTGCACGTCCATGACGGCGTGCGCCACGAGCCCGCCCATCGGGTCGTGCCTGATGAGGTCCCGGAGCCGGGAGCGCGACGAACGCCCCTCGTTGCCGGGGTAGAGGTGCTTGCCGAGGCCGACCGCGTGGGCCAGCGCGGCGAGCGCCGCGGTCCGCGGGTCCGGCGGTACGCCGGTGCGGATCGCACTGTCCAGCCGGGCCCTGATTTCCCGGCTTATCGCCGTCTCCGTCGCTTGGTAGCGCGTCGTCGGCAGCACCCCGCACATCTGGCCCGCGACGGCATGGACCATGCCGCACCGCTCCAGATGCGTGAGATACGTCTGGCGGAGCCCCAGCCGGGGCCCGCCGATCCAGTGGACGGCGCGCACCGGGCTGCCGCGTCGGCGCAGCAGTTCGAGCGCGGAGTCCAAAGTCGGATCTCCTGTCGGCCGTGGCATCACCACGGCGATACGATCCCCGTCTGGGGCTATCCGTCCTGCCAGAGCCAGCTCTACTAGCTGGGCCCCGGCAAGGCCGAGGTCGAGCGACTGCGGCTGCGCCGTGGTACCCGTGGCCGGGTCCAAGGCGAGCAGCAGAAGCTCCTCCGGAATTGTTCTGCGGCTCCTGCCCATCCATGCCTCCCCGCGTGGATGAATGACAGGGTGACCCCTCTCACATTCATCTGTCGAGAGCGCGTGGTTGCTTCGGGAGGGAACCGGTAGGTATGTCGTTCTCGTCTAGCAGGTGGGCGACGCCCTCTGGCGGTGCGGCTGCGCGAAGGTGCGGCGGCGACACAGGACACTGGTAGACATTCAACACGGTTGGCCCGCGGGACGTGGACGCGATCAGGCGTCGTTCGTCCCGCGAGGCATATCGCGAGGTTTTCGAGGAGGCATCGGTGGCGGGCGAGTCCCCCGACAGGTCGGAGCAGCGGAAGTCGTCGGGGGCGAACGATCGGGGCGAACGCGACCCGAGGGTCGCGGTCTTCCGGGCGTCGGACTCCGAGTCGGGTTCCGGGTCGGAGTCGAAGGCGGAAGCCGCGGGGCCCGAGGGCGCCGCAGCCGGGCGGGCGGACGTGCCCGCGCAGGACCCGGGTGGCGCGGGCGCGGACGAGGAGCACGAGAC
>NZ_JBHVHQ010001332.1:0-1519 GCF_042800135.1 Streptomyces sp. NPDC057654
GAAGTCAAGTGAGTTAAGGCCTCCTGGGTGTGATCTACGGTTGTCGACCCGCATGGGCCTGCCAAGGAGGTCATGTCTCGAAGAGGTCTCAACTCACCTGTACGGGCGATGCGCGCCACGGCGCTCGCCACCGGCGTGCGCCAGGGCGGGGAGCGCTCCCCCCGGCGGCGCGAGCCGCCCGCCGCGTCCGGGACCGCCGGAACCGGTGTCGCTGTGCGGAACCGGTGGCGCCGTGCCGGGCCGACGTCCCTGAGCGGGGGCGACGGCTCCGGGCGCGGCCCCGGACCGTTGGACGGGACCGACGGCTCTGGACGGGACCGGGGGCAATCCTCATAAGGTATGGAGTATTGAGTGGTACGGGACGTCGAGGAGGACCTGCGGTGACTGAGAAGACCCCTAGGCTGCGCGCGGCGTTGGACGGCGTGCCGACGTACAAGCCGGGAAAGCGGGCCGCGGCCGACGGTCCGGTCGTCTACAAGCTGTCCTCCAACGAGAACCCCTACCCGCCGCTGCCCGGCGTCCTGGAGAGCGCGGTCACGGCGGCCGGTGCGTTCAACCGTTACCCGGACATGGCCTGTACGGACCTCATGACGGAGCTGTCGGAACGTTTCGGCGTCCCCGTGGAGCACCTGGCCACCGGCACCGGCTCGGTCGGCGTCGCGCAGCAGCTGGTGCAGTCGACGGCCGGCCCCGGCGATGAGGTGATCTACGCCTGGCGGTCCTTCGAGGCGTACCCGATCATCACCCAGGTCGCGGGCGCGACGTCGGTGCAGGTGCCGCTGACCGAGGACGAGGGCCACGACCTGGAGGCGATGCTGGCGGCGGTCACCGACCGGACCCGGCTGATCTTCGTCTGCAACCCCAACAACCCCACCGGTGCCGTGCTGCACCGGGCCGAGTTGGAGTCCTTCCTGGACCGGGTCCCCTCCGACGTGCTGATCGTGCTGGACGAGGCGTACCGCGAGTTCAACCGCGACGAGGACGTGCCGGACGGGGTCGACCTCTACCGCGACCGCCCCAACGTCTGCGTGCTGCGCACCTTCTCCAAGGCGTACGGGCTGGCCGGGCTGCGGATCGGCTTCGCCGTGGCGCACGAGCCGGTCGCGGCGGCGCTGCGCAAGACGGCGGTGCCGTTCGGCGTCAGCCAGCTCGCGCAGGACGCGGCGGTCGCCTCGCTGCGCAGCGAGGACGCGCTGAGGGAGCGGGTCGACGCGCTGGTGGCGGAGCGGCGCCGGGTGGTGGACGCGCTGGTCGGCCAGGGCTGGACGGTCGCGGAGTCGCAGGCCAACTTCGTGTGGCTGCGGCTGGGGGAGCGTACGGCGGAGTTCGCCGCGGCGTGCGAGCGGGCGGGCGTGGTCGTCCGGCCGTTCCCGGGCGAGGGTATGCGGGCGACGATCGGCGAGACCGAGGCGAACGACCTCTTCTTGCAGGCGGCCGCGGAGTTCCGCAAGGAGCTGTGAAGACCCTTTTGCCGCCTTACATCCACATATTGAATCTTTTCGGTAGCCCCCTCTAGCAG
>NZ_JBHVHQ010001333.1:0-1508 GCF_042800135.1 Streptomyces sp. NPDC057654
GGTTGCGCTTCGCGGGCTCGTCGTAGTAGCCGCCGAACGCCTTGGCGCCCGCGTCCGTCAGCCGGGCCGGGACACCCGACAGCGTCACGATCTTGCCCTTGGCCTTCATCGGCTTGCCGCTCAGGTCCAGGTCGGCGAGGCGCAGGTCGTTGCTGTTCTCGACCTTGCCGCTCGTCAGGTCCTTGGCGGAGACGTCCGCGACCAGCGCGCCCTTGCCCCCCTTGACCTGCACCTTGAGGTCGCTGAACTTCAGGTCCAGCGCGCCCTCGTGGCCGGTGAAGCGGATCGCGCCGTCGAAGGCCGCGTCCAGGGCGGACTTGTCGGCGTCGTACGAGCCGTGGCCCTTCGGGAAGCGGTACCCGTCTCCGCTCTTCGCCGCGCCGCCCGACAGGTCGATCTTGCCCTTCGCGCCGCCGGTGATGTAGTCGCGGAACGACTTCTTCACACCCCAGTCGAGGTTGCCGTCCGCGATCGTGCCGGACTGGGCGTCGGATTCTCCGGAGCCGCCGGTCCCAGGCGTCCCAGGCGTTCCGGACGGCGTGGGCTGCTTGCTCGGCTGCTTCGACGGCCCGTCAGTGGGGTTGACGGTGGGGTCGGTGGGGCCCGTCGTCGGCTCGGTGGTGGGCTGCTGGGTCGGCTGCTGCGTGGGCTGCTGCGTCGGCTGCTGGGTGGGCTGTCCGCCGCCGTCCGTCTTCACGGTGAGGGTGGCCGGGTCCAGCTCCTGCCCCTCCTTGTACATGTCGTTGAACGCCGTCGCGCCCTTGGCCGTGAGCTTCGCGGGTATCTTCGCGAAGGTCATCGTGGAGTCGCCCCTGCTGCGCTGCGCCTTGGACAGGTCGAGCGAGGCCAGTTCGACATCGTCCTCGGTCTTGCCCGCCGCGGTGACGTCGGCGGTGATGCTGCCGGCCGTGCCCTTCGTGGACAGTTTCAGGTCGGCGAGCTTGATGTCGAAGCCGTGCACCTTGGAGATGAAGCGGACGCTGCCCTTGAAGGTGGTGTCGACGGCGTGTGTGCCCATGTCGTACGTGCCCGAGCCGTCGGTGAAGGTGAACGGGCCGTTGTCGGCGGCCTGCTTCGCACCGCCCGCGGTCTCGATCGTGCCCTTCGCCATCCCGGTGACGTACTTCCGGAACGATTCCTTCACACCCCAGTCCAGGGTGCCGTCCTTGAGCTCCACCTTCGGCGGGCCGGCCGCACCGTCGGCCGCGAACGCGGGCATGCTCAGCGCGCCCGCCCCCAGCGCGAGGGCCGTGGCGGCGACGAGAGCGAGCCGCCGCGCGGGGCGGACAGGGGGCGTGGAGGGGGTGGCGGTCATGGTCGGGTCTCTCCTTGAGGGGGTGTTGGGGGGGTATTGGGGGATGCGGTTCACGGCCGGGGAGGCCGTCAGTCCTTCGCTGGCGGCGTTCCGTCCTCCGCGTCCGCCCCGGCGGGGGAAGCGGCGGAAGCGGCGGCAGCCGTCCGGCGCTTGCGGACGACGGTGAAGGCGGCGCCGGCCGCGTTCAGCACGT
>NZ_JBHVHQ010001334.1:0-1504 GCF_042800135.1 Streptomyces sp. NPDC057654
CCCGAGGGCAAGAAATCGCAGAGGAGCGCGCTGTGTCAGTCGTCATCACAGGAGCAAGCGGATTCCTGGGCAGCCGCGTCCTGCGGCACCTGCTCGCCGAGGAGACGCGCGAACCCGTCGCGGTCCTCGGCCGCGGCTCCCCGGACACCCTGCGTGAGCGCGTCGAGGCCGCCGTCGCCTGGCTCGACGGCCCGCCCGTGGCCCCGGACGCGTGGCGGCGGCTGCGCTACGTGAGCGCCGACCTGACCCGGCCGGCACTGGGACTGACGCCCGAGCAGCTCGCCGAAGCCGCCGACGGCGCCCGCGAGGTGTGGCACTGCGCCGCCCGGCTCCACCTCGCGGGCGACGAGTCGGAGCTGTTCAGCACCAACGTCCGCGGCACCCGCGCCGTCCTGGACCTGGCCGAACGCGCCCCGGACGCCCACCTCGTGTACGTGAGCACCGCCTTCGTCGCCGGCCGGCGGGACGCGGGCCACATCATGGAGGACGACCTCAGCGACGCCGACGGCTTCCACACCCGGTACGAGGAGACGAAGTACACCGCGGAGCGCATGATCCGCGCCTGGACCGCGGCGAAGGGCCGCCGCGCCGTCATCGCCCGCCCCAGCCTCCTGGTCGCCGACCGCCCGGCCCCCGCCGGACTGCCCGCGCAGCCGCTGGACTACGTGGCCCGGCTCGTCGACGACACCCTCCGCCCCCGCACCGGCCCGATGCCCGGACTGCCCCTGCGCGGCGGCGTCCTGCCCCTGCGGCTCCAGGGCGACCCGAACGGCGCCATGAATCTCCTCCAGGCCGACTACGCCGCCGAGGCCATGGTGCGCGTGGCCGCCGCCGCCCGCGCCCGCACCGGCTGCGGCGTACGCACCGTGCACGTCACCCACCCCCGCGAGGTCGCCTTCCCCGCGGCCCGCGACGCCCTGCGCACCCTCTACCCCGGCCTGCGCCTGGCCGTCGTCCCGACCGTGCGCAACCCCTCCCGCCACGAGTCCCTCGTCATCGAACACGCAGGCCACTTCCTCGACTTCGGCGCCCAGCACCGCACGTACGACCGGACCCACCTCCGCGAGGACGTCGGCGACCTCCCCGAGCCGCCGGACGTGGACGCGGACTACCTCAGCCGCGCCTTCGACCGGGCCGGCGCGCACCGGCAGGCGGCGGTGTAGGGCTGTGGAGGGGACGCGGGAGGGGGCGCGGACTTCCTGGCGGAGTACGGCCCGTTGGCCGAGGCAGCGGCGGGGATCAGAGCCGGCCGCCGGGGCGGTTCTGCTCTCCGACGCGGGGCTGGCGGGGTACCGGGACAGCCACCCCCGGACCAGTCTGGCGATCGGGGCGGCGCTGGTCTGCGCCGGTCCGGTGCCCGAGGTCGCGCTGCTGCGGACGGTTCTCGAACGTTCCGCGGCGGCCTTTCCCGCGCTCGGCGACCCCGGCGCGGCGGCGGACCGGATGCGGTACGCGGCGGTGGCCGCCGCCGACGCGGCGGCGGCGGGCCACTGGCACCGGACGC
>NZ_JBHVHQ010001335.1:0-1503 GCF_042800135.1 Streptomyces sp. NPDC057654
GTCATGAACCACGCCGAGAACGGCCCCCGCTCGCGCAGCGCGTCCAGCTCCGCCGGCGTGACGAACGCCGTCTCGCCGATCTCCTCGGGGTCCGGCCGCAGCGGAGCCCGCACCAGGCCCGCGAAGAGGTGGTTGTACTCCTGCTCCACCAGGCCCGACGCCGGGTCCGGGTGGTTGTAGCGGACCGTGCCCGCCTCGCGCATCAGCGCGGGCGCGACCCCCAGCTCCTCCCCGGTCCGGCGGGCGGCCGCGACGAAGGGCGGCTCCTCCGGATACGGGTGGCCGCAGCAGGTGTTCGACCAGACGCCGGGGGAGTGGTACTTGCCCAGCGCCCGGCGCTGGAGGAGCAGCCGCCCGCTGTCGTCGAAGAGGAAGACGGAGAAGGCGCGATGCAGCCGGCCGGGGGCGATATGGGCGGACAGTTTCTCCGCGGTGCCGATGGTCGTGCCGTGCTCGTCGACCAGCTCCAGCATGATCGGTTCGGTGGCGCCGTCAGGGGCGGTGGGGACCGCAGCGGTGTCCGTGGCGCGGCCTTCGGCTGGTGTGATCGGCATGGACCATCCTCGTTGTCGGTCTTCGGCCCAAGTCTGCCGTACGCGGCACCGGCGTCAGTGACAGAGCCTGGCTTCATGCTCAGCATGTCCGCTCGGCTCCAACTGGAACGTGCAGTGCTCCACATCGAAGTGGGCGCCCAGGCAGCCCTGGAGGTCGTGCAGCATCTTTTCGTGCCCCGTGGCGTCCAGGATCTCCCGGTCCACCACCACATGCGCGGAGAGCACCGGCATCCCGGACGTAATGGTCCAGACATGCAGGTCGTGCACGCCCTCCACACCGGACAAGGCGACGATGTGCGACCGGACGGCGGCCATGTCGACATTCTTCGGCGCGGCCTCCAGCAGCACGTCGAGTGCCTCGCGGAGCAGTTTGACGGTACGCGGCACGATCATCAGCCCGATCACCAGGGAGGCCACCGGGTCGGCCCGCACCCACCCGGTAGCCATGATCACCAGGGCCGCGACCACCACCGCCAGCGACCCCAGCGCGTCCGAGAGCACCTCCAGGAAGGCCCCGCGCACATTCAGGCTCTCCCGCTGGCCGCGCACCAGCAGCGCCAGAGAGACCAGGTTCGCCGCCATGCCGACCAGACCGAAGACGACCGTCATCCCGCCCGGCACCTCCGCCGGATCCACCAGCCGCCCGACGGCCTCGAAGAGGATGAAGCCGCCGACGCCGAGCAGCAGCAGACAGTTCAGCAGCGCTGCCAGGATCTCGGCGCGCGCGTACCCGAAGGTCCGCCGCGGGCTCGCCGGGCGGTTCGCGAAATGGATCGCCACCAGCGCCATCGAGACCCCGACCGCGTCCGTCGCCATATGGCCCGCGTCCGCCAGCAGCGCCAGCGACCCGGTCAGCGCGCTGCCGACCAGCTCCGCGATCAGCACCGTGACCGTGATGCCGAGCGCGATCCGCAGCCGCACCCGGTACGCGGCCGCCGCCGTCCCGGTG
>NZ_JBHVHQ010001336.1:0-1494 GCF_042800135.1 Streptomyces sp. NPDC057654
GATATGGATCGGAGTGCCCTCGAAGCCGAACTCCTCGCGCAGCCGGCGCTCGACGAACCGCCGGTAGCCCGCCTCCAGGAAGCCGGAGGCGAAGAGGACGAACCGCGGCGGCCGGACGCCCGCCTGCGTCCCGAAGAGGATGCGGGGCTGCTTGCCGCCGCGGATCGGGTGCGGGTGGGAGGCCACGATCTCGCCGAGGAAGGCGTTGAGCCGCCCCGTCGGCACCCGCGTCTCCCAGCCCGCCAGGGCCGTCTCGATCGCCGGGACGAGCTTCTCCATGTGGCGGCCGGTGAGCGCCGAGACGTTCACCCGCATCGCCCACGGGACCTGCACCAGGTCGCGCTCGATCTCCCGCTCCAGGTAGTAGCGGCGCTCCTCGTCGAGGGTGTCCCACTTGTTGTAGGCGATGACGATCGCGCGGCCCGCCTCGACGGCCATCGTGATGATCCGCTGGTCCTGCACGCTGATCGACTCGGAGGCGTCGATCAGTACGACCGCGACCTCGGCCTTCTCCACGGCGGCGGCGGTGCGCAGCGAGGCGTAGTAGTCGGCGCCCTCCTGGAGGTGGACGCGGCGGCGGATGCCCGCGGTGTCCACGAACTTCCAGGTCTTGCCGCCCAGCTCGATCATCTCGTCGACCGGGTCGCGGGTGGTGCCGGCCTGCTCGTTGACGACGACCCGCTCCTCGCGCGCGACCTTGTTCAGGAGCGAGGACTTGCCGACGTTCGGGCGGCCGATGAGCGCGATGCGGCGCGGCCCGCCGAGCGCGGTGCCGAAGGTCTGCGCGGGCGCGTCGGGCAGCGCCTCCAGCACGGCGTCGAGCATGTCGCCGGTGCCGCGGCCGTGCAGCGCCGAGACGGGGTGGGGCTCGCCGAGGCCGAGCGACCAGAGCATGGCGGCGTCGGCCTCGGCGGACGGGCCGTCGACCTTGTTGGCGCAGAGCACGACGGGCTTGCCGGCCCGGCGCAGCAGCTTGACGACGGCCTCGTCGGTGTCGGTCGCGCCGACCGTGGCGTCCACGACGAAGACCACCGCGTCAGCGGCCTCGATGGCGAACTCGGCCTGCGCGGCGACCGACGCGTCGATGCCGAGGACGTCCTGCTCCCAGCCGCCGGTGTCGACGACCTTGAAGCGGCGGCCCGCCCACTCGGCCTCGTAGGTGACGCGGTCGCGGGTGACGCCGGGCTTGTCCTCGACGACCGCCTCGCGGCGGCCGATGACGCGGTTCACCAGGGTCGACTTGCCGACATTGGGGCGGCCGACGACGGCGAGCACGGGCAGCGGGCCGTGCCCGGCCGCGGCCAGTTCGCTGTCGATGTCCTCCGGGTCGAAGCCTTCCTGCGCGGCGAGCTCCATGAACTCCGCGTACTCGGCGTCGCCAAGCGCTCCGTGCTCGTGGTCCGAGCCGTCGGAGTGAATCTGGTCGTTCATGAAGTCCGTTCCTCTTTGCATCATCATCGATGGGCCACGACCACGCGGCCCACTACTCAAGTC
>NZ_JBHVHQ010001337.1:0-1491 GCF_042800135.1 Streptomyces sp. NPDC057654
GTCGTATGCGTCACTCCTCGACGACGGCGACCGCCCGTGTCCAGCCCGCCCCCGCGCCCGCGATCTTCACCGGGAAGCAGGTCACCGTGAAGCCGGTGGGACCCGGCAGGGCGCCGAGGTTGGCGAGCCGCTCGATCTGGCAGTACTCCCGCTCGCGCCCCACGAAATGCGCCGGCCACAGCACGCCCCGGTCCCCGGTGCGCTGATACTCCCTGATCATGTGGCCGAAGGGCGCGTCCAGGCTGAACGCGTCGGTGCCGATCACCCGCACCCCGAGATCCAGCAGCAGACGCGTGGCCGCCGCGTCGAGCCCCGCGAAGTCCGTGAAGAACTCGGGCGTCCCCGCCAGCCGGTCCGCGCCCGTGTACAGCAGCACGATGTCCAGCGGGCCGGGCACGCTCCCGGCCTCGTCCAGCGCCCGGCGCACCCGGCCCGCGCCGATCGCCCCGACCGGCTCGCCCCGCAGATCCAGCCGGAACCCCGGCCGCTGGAACCAGTCCAGCGGCATCCGGTCGATATGGCGCGGCGTGCCGTACGCCGTGCGCGAGCCGTAGTGCGACGGCGCGTCGACATGCGTGCCGGTGTGCGTCGTGAGCGTCAGGGTGTCCAGCGACAGCAACTCGCCGTCGGGGAGTTCGGACGGGTCGAAATCCACGCCGTGGTGGCGCCGCATCCCCTCCGCCATGTGCCGGCCGCCCTCGGCCGGGCTCATGATCTCGTGCTTGACCGGATCGACCTCCCACTGCCCGGCGTCCACCGCCTGGGACAGGTCGATGAAGCGCGAGGCCGTCCCGCGGGGGCCGTTCCCGTTGTCCTGCCGCACCGTCTCCGTCACAGCAGCCCGGCCCCGCCGTCCACGGTGAGCACCTGGCCGTGCAGCGCCGCCGCCTCCGGCCGGCACAGCAGCGCCACCACGTCCGCCACCTCGTCGGCCGTGGTCAGCCGGCCGGCCGGGGTCCGCGCCACGAGCCGCGCCAGCGCTTCCGCCGGAGGCCCGACCGGTCCGTCGGGGCCTTCCGGCGCGAGCTTGCCGCCGGCCACCGCGTTGACGGCGACGCCCCGCCCGGCCAGCTCCACCGCGAGATAGCGCACCATCGACTCCAGCGCCGCCTTCGCCATCCCCAGGCCCGCATAGCCCGGCACCACCGAACGGGCGCCCGTGGCGGAAACCGCGACCAGCCGCCCGGAACCCGGCGCCAGCAGGTCGCCGAGCCGCCCTGCCCCGTACACCAGCGGCCCCAGCGCCACCGCGCCGTCCCGCAGGCACCCTTCGACACGGGGCGCGGCGGTGGCCATCGGATGGAACGAACCGGCGCTGTGCACCATGACATCGAGCCGCCCGTACCCGGACCGGATCTCCTCCAGCAGCCGCACCACCCCCAGCGGCGTGGACATGTCCGCGCGCATCAGCCGCACCGCGCCCCCGGCCTCCACCAGCTCCTTCTCGGCCCGCAGCGCCCGGTCGTCGTCGTGCGCGTAGTTCATCAGCAC
>NZ_JBHVHQ010001338.1:0-1483 GCF_042800135.1 Streptomyces sp. NPDC057654
GCGCAGGGAGACGCGGCCGGCGGCCCGGTTGCCCCAGCGGCCCAGCGAGCGGGTTCCGCCGACGACAGGGGGGAAGCGGGCGGTGGGCGCCACCGGTTGCAGATAGACGCCCAGGGAGGGAATCCCCGACGCCTCCGCCGCGTGCCATCCCAGCGGGGCCGTGGTGGTGGAGAGGAGCAGCAGGTCCGCGCCTTGCGCGACGGCGTCGGCGACACCTTGGCCCAGCTCCCGGATGAAGGCGGACGCCTTGCGCAGCAAGGACCCGGAGCCGCCAGCGGAACTTCCGCCGTTCGCTGAGTCCTCGCCGCCTCCACCGTTGGGGTCGGCTGGCAGTGCCCGGAACTCCAGCCCGCTCGCCCGTACCAGCGGCTCGTACGTACCGTGCGTCGCGAGCGCCACCTCGTACCCGGCCTCGCGCAGCCGCGCCCCGACGCCCGTATACGGCGCGACGTCGCCCCGCGAACCGGCCGCCATGATGAGCACCTTCATGGCTCAGCCCTCCCGTTCGGCGTTGGCGTGGACGGCCGCGCACAGGAACCGGTCCAGGCCGGGGCGCTGCTCGGAGGCCGGTACGACGAGGGCGAAGGCGCGGGCGTCCGCCACGTAGTCGTCGGCGATGCGGCAGTGCATCTCGGGCGGGCAGGGCGTGAACCACCGGCCGATGTGGCGGCGGTGCTCCTCGGCGAGCCCCATGACCAGTTCGCCGTCGGGCGGCGCGCCCGCGTCGAAGGCGGCGAGCAGCTGTTCGCGCCACGCGGCGGCTTCGGCCATCAGCTGCCGCCAGTCCTCCTTGGTGTGCGCGGCGGCGCGGGCCATCGACTCCTGGTGGCCGGCGCTGTGCCCCCACTTGAGGTGCGCGTCCGTCGCATAGCTGAGGTCGAAGGCGACCTCGCCGAACACCTCGAACCGCTCCTCGGGCGTCAGCTCGACGCCCGTACGCCGTACCTCCATGGCGCGCTCGGCGACCTCGACGAGCCGCTGGAGCCTGGCGATCTGCTCGTTCAGCAGCCGGTGCCGGGAGCGCAGCCGGTCGAGGACGTCGTCCCGCGGGTCCGCGAGGACGGCGCCGGTCTCCTCCAGGGAGAAGCCCAGCTCCCGGTAGAAGAGGATCTGCTGGAGCCGTGCCAGGTCCGCGTCGCTGTAGAGCCGGTACCCGGCGGCGCTGCGGTCGCTCGGGGCCAGCAGTCCGGCCTTGTCGTAGTGGTGCAGGGTACGCACCGTCACCCCCGCGAAGCCGGCTACCTGCCCGACCGAATAGCTCATGGGATCGCCTTTCGTCACGGTTCAGGCTGCGGCCTGACGTGGGGTGAGGGTCAAGCGGGGCCGCCGGGGCCGCCGGGGCCGCCGGGGCCGCCGGGGTCGCCAGGGCTGCCCGGGTCGCTGTCGCCGGGTGCGAAGTACTGCCCCGGCGGTACGCCCACACTGCGGCGGAAGGCGGCGACGAAGGCGCTCGGGGACCCGTACCCGACGCGGTGCGCGACGG
>NZ_JBHVHQ010001339.1:0-1481 GCF_042800135.1 Streptomyces sp. NPDC057654
GGCGCGGGCCGCGCCACCGCCCACTCCGTCTCGAACCCCATGCGCACCTCGAAGCCCGCCGCGGCGGCCCGGTCCGCCATCCGGCGGGCGAACTGCCGCTGGCACGCGGCGGACGGGGCGCCGTCCTGTTCGTAGCGGTCCACGGGGGCCCAGGCCCAGCCGGGCTGGGCGGCGAGGACGGTCAGCCGGTCGAGGTCGGGGAAGAGCCGCAGATCGCCGTCGGGGCCTCCGACGTGCGGGGAGGCGGTGATGAAGTCGTCGAACGTGTAGACGTCGAAGATGGGCGACATGCCCACGCCCCGCTGCGCGACGGCCGCGAGCCGGGCGGTCGGCACGGTCTTGACGCGGGTGATGCCCGCGTTGTCGACCCAGGTGAGCGCGATGACGTGGACGCCCTCCGCGGTGAGCCGGGCGGCCTCCTGGCGTGCGCTCGGCCGCTGTTCCCCGGTGCGTGCCTCCGTGGTGCTGCCGTCAGCCATGCGGTCTCCGTATGTTGTTAGGCGGCCTGGCCAGACGCGTGCCGCCGGCCGTGCCTCGTCCGTTGCCGTGCCCGGCGTCCCTGGCGCGCCGTACCGGTGTCCCTGTCCCGATCGCACGCGTCTGACGCTCATTCGATCGGACGAACCGCCGCTTCAGCCATACGCCGTACTACCCCTGTGGGCATCACTGCCGGAGCCACGCGCGCGGACGCCGTCACAGCTGCCGTCACAACCGCACGCCGCGCTCCTTCAGCCACGCCACCGGATCGACGGCCGACCCGTACGCGGGTGTCTTGCGCACCTCGAAGTGCAGATGGGGGCCGGTGGAGTTGCCGGTGGAACCGGACAGCGCGATCCACTCACCGGTACGCACCCGCTTGCCCGGCGCGACATAGAGCGTCGACAGGTGGGCGTACTGCGAGTACCAACCCCCCGGGTGCCGGATCACCGCACTGATGCCGAAGGCGTCGCCGCAGCCGACCGCGACGACCGTGCCCGCGCCGATGGCCCGTACGGGCGTGCCGACCGGCACCGCGAAGTCCTGCCCGGTGTGCCCGTTCGCCCAGTGCGAGCCCGCGCCACCGAAGCCCGCGGACAGCTCGTACGACGCCACGGGCCGCGTCCAGGGCGCGTCCGCGGCAAGCGTGACGGCGTCCTCGTCCGCCGCCTGCGGGCGGGGCAGCGCGCCGCACCGGCCGCCGGAGGCCGCCGCCTCCGCCATCCACCGCAGCGAGCCGCGCGCCGCCTCCAGCCGCCGCTCCGCTCCCCGTTCCCGGCCGCGCAGCCGCGCGGTCCGCTGGGACAGCGCGTGCCAGGCGGCGGTCGCCGACCGCTCCTCGGCGGCCAGCTTCACGCTCGTGCGGCTCGTCTCGCCCGTCAGGCGCGCCAGGCGGTCCGCGCGGCGCTGTACCGACGCCTGACGGTGCAGCATCCCCCAGGGGCCGTTCCAGGCCGGTGTGCGGCTATCGGTGTTCAGGGCCGTCATGCGGCGTCGCTCCCGGG
>NZ_JBHVHQ010001340.1:0-1475 GCF_042800135.1 Streptomyces sp. NPDC057654
GACTACTTTGGCTTGCGGTGGTCGCCACCGCCGGGCCGGGAGACGTCGGGGTGCTGGCTGTCCTTGTCTCGCGGGGAGGGCTCCTTCGGAGTCGGGATGGGGGCGGGCTTGTCGCCGTGACGTGCCATGCGCTTTCTCCTTGCTGGCGATTCCGGACGCGGAACGGTGCAGGCCGCCCGAGACCGGCGCGGAACAGTAAGACAGTTAAGACACAGCAAGACCGCCCGGACTAACCGTGCGTCATATGCCAGTCACGCACAGTACACACCCGTACAACTCCCCCGCAACTCCATGCGTTAGGAAACATTCCTAACCACCACTTGTCGCGAGCATGACCGCTCGCTAGCGTTCACGCACGCTCAACCCACCCCCCCCATGGAGGTTCGACGTGCATCGCAAGAGAATCGTCTCCGCACTCTCCGCGCTATCGGCAGCCGTCGTCGTCAGCGGCGGTCTCGCCGTCGGCGCCCACGCCGCTCCCACCCCGCAGGCCCCCCAGAAAGCCCCCATCACCGCCCCCAGCGGGCTCAACGGCCCCTACCTCTACCTCGGTTGGGGCAGTCCGCCGAAGGCGACGTCCGTCATGTCGGCGACCGGGATCAAGCAGTTCACCATGGCGTTCATGCTGTCCGACGGCGGGTGCAACCCGAAGTGGGACGGGAATCGGGCGCTGGCCGGCGGGGTCGATCAGTCGACTATCAATTCCATCCGGTCGGCGGGCGGCGATGTGACCGTGTCGTTCGGCGGGTGGAGCGGGAACAAGCTGGGGGAGAAGTGTTCTTCGGCGGGGGCGCTCGCCGGGGCGTATCAGAAGGTGATCGACGCCTATAAGTTGAAGTCGATCGACATCGACATCGAGAGCACGGAGGTCTCCAACGCCACCGTCCGCCAGCGCGTCGTCGACGCGCTGAAGACGACCCAGTCGAAGAACCCTGGGCTCAAGATCTACGTCACGTTCGGCACGACCACGACCGGGCCGACCGCCGACGGCAAGGACCTCGTCAAGCGCGGCGCGGCCGCGAAGCTCGACGCGGAGTGGGCCGTGATGCCGTTCGACTTCGGGCAGGGGAGCGTCGACATGGCCGCCGCCACGAAGTCGGCGGTGGACGGGCTGAAGAACACCGTCGCGAGCGAGTACAAGCTGTCCTCCGACGCCGCCTACCGCAAGGTCGGCTTCTCCTCGATGAACGGCCGCACCGACCAGGCCGGCGAGATCGTCTCGGTCGCCGACTTCAAGTCCATGGTGTCGTACGCGACGAGCCATCACCTCTCCCGTGTCTCCTTCTGGGCGCTCAACCGCGACCGCAAGTGCGGATCCGGCGGCGGCGGGGACGCGTGCAGCGGCATCGACCAGGGAACGTACGACTTCACCAAGGTGCTGGCCGGTTACAACGGCTGACGGCGCGGGGCGACAGCCCCGCCGGCGGCCGTGCGGTCACCGGGCAGCCCGCCGAGGCCAGTTGGAGGTCGAGCCG
>NZ_JBHVHQ010001341.1:0-1472 GCF_042800135.1 Streptomyces sp. NPDC057654
CCGTCGAACTGGTCGCCCGTACCGTCGCGGAGGCCGGGGCCGCCCGCCTGCACACCGTCGGGGTCGGCGCGCCCGGCCTGATCGACCCGGCCACCGGCGCGCTCTCGCCCACCGGCGGCCTGCCGCGCTGGCACGGCCGGCTCTCCGCCGCCCTGCGCGAACGGCTGGCCGTCCCCGTGCTGCTGGAGAACGAGGTCAACCTCGCCGCCGTCGCCGAACAGCGCCTCGGCGCGGTCCGCGACCGGGACACCTTCGTCCTGCTCTGGCTCGGGCACGGCACCGGCGCGGCCGTCGTCTTGGGCGGCCGACTCCACCGCGGCGCGTCCGGCGGCACCGGCGAGATCGGCTTCCTGCCGGTCCCCGGCGCCGCGGCCCTGCCGTCGGCCACCGCCTGCGACGGCGGCTTCCACTCCCTCGCGGGCAGCGCCGCCGTCTGCGCCCTGGCCCGGGAACACCGTCTCGCGGCTGTCCCGGAGGCGGCCGGGCTCCCGGACGGGGCCGCGGCGGCGGAGGCGGCGGTACGGGCCGCGGCCGACGCGGGGGAGCGGGGCGCCGCCTTCCTCGACGCGCTCGCCGACCGCGTCGTCCTCGGCGCCGCCGCCCTGTGCGCCGTACTGGACCCGGGCTGCGTCGTCCTCGGCGGCGAGAGCGGCCGGGCGGGCGGCGCGGCCCTCGCCGGCCGCGTCGAGCGGCGCCTCGCCGGGATGTCCCCGCTGCGCACCGAGGTGCGGGCCACGTCCGTAGGCGGCTCGGCGGTGCTCCGCGGCGCCGTCCTGACCGCGATGGACGCCGCCCACGACGCGCTGTTCTCGCCGGGCCGCTGACCCCGCCCGGCCGCCCGGAGCGCGACCCGCGGGCCGGGCCGTGTGACCCAGTGCACAACAGTTCGCTCGCATGGCCTTCGATCAGACGTGGCAGACTGGACCCGTACTGATATACGCAAGCGCACTCCGGGGTCGGTGAAAGTCCGAACCGGCGGTTACAGTCCGCGACCCGGTCGCCTCCAGCGGCCGGTTGACCAGGTGAAACTCCTGGACCGACGGTTAAAGTCCGGATGGGAGGCAGTGCGCGGCGGGCTCGTTTCGGTACGCCGTCGCCGACGGCTCGTCCTCCCCTGGGCGATCTGTATCCCGGCGTCCGCGTAGCCGTGGTGTGTTCCCGTTCCTTGTCGTTCCGACAGCCCCGGAGTCCGTGCCTGACCAGGCAGGAGGACCCGGTGGCCACCCCAGCCGCAGCGCCCCTCGCAGAACGCGACGCCATGCGCCGCGCCATCGAGCTCGCCGCCCGCGCCCTCGGCGCCACCAGCCCCAACCCCGTCGTCGGCTGCGTCGTCCTCGACGCGCGGGGCCGTGTCGCGGGCGAGGGATGGCACGCCCACGCGGGCGGCCCGCACGCCGAGGTCGTCGCGCTGCGCGCGGCGGGGGAGCGGGCCCGCGGCGGCACCGCCGTCGTCACCCTCGAACCCTGTAACC
>NZ_JBHVHQ010001342.1:0-1472 GCF_042800135.1 Streptomyces sp. NPDC057654
CACTACTCTAGTCCAGCCACCACGCAGCAGCCCGAAACAAAAAACAACCCCAGCGGCGGGGAGACGGCGGGCTGAGGTGGAGCCGGTGTCGGGACACCGGCTCCGGGAGTGCTGCGGACCGCTGGATCAGCGGGCGTAGTACTCGACGACGAGCTGCTCGTCGCAGATCACCGGGATCTCCTTGCGGTTGGGGTCCCGGTCCAGGCGGAAGGCCAGCGCCGGCAGGTTGACCTGGAGGTAGCGCGGGGTCTCGCCGTCGGTGTCGTAGCCGCCTTCGCGCGCGACCTGGAAGGGGTGCTTCTCGCGGCTGCGCTCGCGGACCATCACGACGTCGTCGGGACGGACGCGGAAGGAGGGCTTGTCGACCTTGCGGCCGTTGACCTCGATGTGGCCGTGGACCACCATCTGGCGGGCCTGGTAGATCGTGCGGGCGATTCCCGACCGCAGGACGAGCGCGTCCAGACGGCGCTCAAGCTCGATGATCAGGGCCTCGCCCGTCTTGCCTTCGACCTTCCGAGCGCGGTCGTAGGCACGGACCATCTGGCGCTCGCTGATGTCGTACTGCGCGCGCAGACGCTGCTTTTCGAGCAGACGGACCTTGTAGTCGCTGTTCTGCTTGCGACCGCGGCCGTGCTCGCCGGGCGGGTAGGGACGGGCCTCGAAGTACTTGACGGCCTTGGGCGTCAGCGCGATGCCGAGCGCGCGCGACTTCTTGACCTTGGGACGCGACTGGTTCACGTGGAACGGACCTCCATGTAAGTTAGGTTAGGCTTACCTTAGCGGAGGAGATCGCATGTTTCGACCTGGGAGCCCCCTGCCCAGCACCGACAGCACCGAGTCGAGTCAGCCGCGCCCCGTGGAAGACGCCCAGCGGCCCGATGCCGCCGAGCGCGTACGAACCCTCGCCGAATCCAACGCTACGGCCTCTCTCTCGATTCCGGGAATCGAGGAGGGCCCGGAGCCCGCTCTCGGCTCCCCCGCGGCGCGAACTGTCACCCCCGAGGGTGACGTGCTACTGCTGCTTCCTGGCGACTCTCCGGCGGCCCGAGCCGCCGCGCACGCCCAGGACGACGACCTCGCCGCCGTGATGGAGATCACCGACGTGGCCCCCGTCTCGGTCCCGCACCGCATCCGCGGGCGCGCCTGGATCGCGGGCTGGCTCACGCCCGTACGCGGCGAGCAGCGGGCCGCGTACGCGATGCTGCTCGCCGAGCGCCACCCGGTCGGCGAGCTGCTCGGCATCGACGAGGCGCTCCAGCCGGACCCCGTGCCGGGGCAGTACGGCCGGCCGGCCTGGATGCTGCTGCGCCTGGAGGTCGGCGAGGCGTGCGTGGACGACCTGTGGGGCGCGCAGAGCGTCGAGCCCGAGGAGTTCGCCGCGGCCGTCGCCGACCCGCTGATCGCCCACGAGGCGGACCTGCTCCAGCATCTGCACTCCGCCCACGGCGACCAGGTGCGCGCGCTGTGCGGGC
>NZ_JBHVHQ010001343.1:0-1469 GCF_042800135.1 Streptomyces sp. NPDC057654
ACCCCCTATGACCTGCACATATTCTGACCTCGGCGGAGGCTGAGGGATTTGAACCCTCGGTGACATCGCTGCCACGACGGTTTTCAAGACCGTTCCCTTAGGCCGCTCGGGCAAGCCTCCCCGCCCCGCCTACCTGCTGCGGAGCGGTTACAGCCTAGCGGTTCGGGGATTCCGGGAGGGGTGGTGGGGGGCGGGGGTGGGGTCAGC
Organism: Streptomyces sp. NPDC057654; assembly: GCF_042800135.1. Lineage (NCBI taxonomy): Bacteria > Bacillati > Actinomycetota > Actinomycetes > Kitasatosporales > Streptomycetaceae > Streptomyces > Streptomyces sp. NPDC057654. Next base: position 208 of record NZ_JBHVHQ010001343.1, read on the forward strand.
TGTCGCCGGAGCGTTCGCCCAGGGTGACTTGGGTTGTGGACTGCTTGCCGTCGCGGGTGTAGGTGAGGGTGACCTTGTCGCCGGGGTGGTGGGTCCAGATCTCGCTGATGAGGGTGGGACCGCTGTCGATGATCGTGTCGTCCATCTTCGTGATGGTGTCGCCGGGCTTGAGGCCCGCCTTGTCGGCCGGGCCGCCCGGCGTGATGGCGGGCTGGCCGCTGAGGCCGTCCTTCGCGATCGTGGCGCCGTCGCCGGTGTTCTTCATGTTCACCGTGGCCTCGATGACCGGGTAGACCGGCTTGCCGGTCTTGATCAGCTGGTCCGCCACCGTCTTCGCCTGGTTGATCGGGATCGCGAAGCCGAGGCCGATGCTGCCGGACTGCTGCTCGCCGCCGCCGAAGCCCCCGCCACCGCCGCCGCCCGCCGGCTGTATGGCCGAGTTGATCCCGATCACCGCGCCCTGGCTGTTGAGCAGCGGGCCGCCGGAGTTGCCGGGGTTGATCGACGCGTCCGTCTGGAGAGCGCTCATGTACGAGGCCGACGCGTTGCCGCCCCCGCCCCCGCCGTCGCTGGACGACACCGGGCGGTTCTTCGCGCTCACGATGCCGGTCGTGACCGTGCCCGACAGGCCGAACGGCGCGCCGATCGCCACCGTCGCGTCGCCGACCTCCGCCTTGTCCGAGTCGCCCAGCGGCAGCGGCGTGAGCTTGGCGTCCGAGGGGTTCTTCAGCTTGATGACGGCCACGTCGTAGCCCTTGGCCCGGCCGACCACCGTCGCCTCGTACTTCTTGCCGTTCGAGAACGTCACCGAAAGCTTGCCGCCCTCGGCGGCCGAGGCGACCACGTGGTTGTTCGTGAGGATGTGGCCCTGCTTGTCGTAGACGAAGCCCGTGCCCGTACTGCCGTCGCCGCCCTGGCCCTGGGCCTCTATCGTCACGACGCTCGGCAGCGCCTTGTTCGCGATGCCGGCCACGGACTCCGGCTTCCGGCTGTCCGTCTTCGCGTCCCCGGTCGACGCCACCGTCGTGGAACCGGAGCTGTCCCTGTTGTCCGCCGCCCAGAACCCGACCCCGCCGCCTACACCGCCCGCGATCAAGGCCGCCGCCAGCACCGCCGCCACCAGGCCGCCGCGCTTACGCCGCGGCGGCGGCACGGGCCCGCCGCCCCATGGCGCGCCAGGGTCACCCGGAACGCCCGCACCGCCTGCGCCGCCCTGCGCCCACCAGCCGCCGGACTGCCCACCACCGGGAACGCCCTGGCCC
>NZ_JBHVHQ010001344.1:0-1467 GCF_042800135.1 Streptomyces sp. NPDC057654
CGTGCACGGCCAGCAGGCCCTCGGACAACGCCGCCCCGACGGCGGCGACCTGAGCGGCCGACAGCGGCCCCTCCTCGTTCACCTTGTCGTGCAGGGAGGGACCGGGCACGTACTGGGTGGCGAACCACGGCCGGTCCGCGTCGAGATCGGCGGCCACCAGCCGCGCCGTACAGCCGCCGCGGATGCGCCGCGCCGCCGACACCTCGCGGGCGAACCGGGAACGGAACTCCTGATCCTCCGCCAGATCCGGCCGGATCACCTTGAGCGCCACCCGCTGCCCGCGCCGGTCGGAGCCGAGGTAGACCACGCCCATCCCGCCCGCGCCGAGCCGGCGGTGCAGCCGGAACGAGCCGACGACACGCGGGTCCTCGCGCCGGAGCCGCATCATCGCCATGTCCGTCCCCTACCTCCGGTGGGGAGGCCCCACTCCGCTGCCCATCCGTCCTGACGAGGCACAGCTTACGGATTGACGGCCCGGCGCGCTGATAGGCCGCGCATGCGTCGTCAACCGGATTGTCAGTGCCCGGTGGGACCCTTCAAGGGTGGACGCAGACCACGGGACCGCAGTTCCCGAATCGGGGCGCGGGTCCCAAACGCAGTGCTCAGAAGGGGGATTGGGCCGGTGAAGGGTGACCGCGTGGAGATAGTGGTGGATGCCGGGGACACGACGCGGACGTACGACATGGTGGCGAGCAGGGCGGGGCGCAGGGTCGAGACGGCGGTGCGCCGCGGAGTGGTGGAAGTGAGTGAAGTCACCCGCAGCGGCTCGGTGGTGCGGACCGCGCGCTTCATGGCCACCCGGGTGCTGGCCCTGGTCGAGCACCCGGTGCCGCGGGTCGACGACACGGAGCGCCCCCTCCGGGAAGACCCCAAGACGTGAGCGCTGTTCTCCACCCAGGGGAGTAGCCGGGTCGCTCCGCCGTCATCCTCCGGGAGGCCGACCAATCGATACGAGGGCATGACGCCGGGGGTGCGCGGCGCACCTAATGTTGAGGTCAAGCGGCGGGCGTAGCACTCGTCCCCCGAGGTCAGACGCCCGCCGCTCCGGAAACGACAGGAGAAGGACGATGGCGGACACCGCAGGACGCACGATGATCCGGGCCCGTGGGCGCCGGGCCGTCGACGCCTTCGGCGCTCTGAGCGCCCTCGGCGCGCGGCAGTCCGGCCGTACGCGCCATCCGCTGATCGCGGCGGCGATGGTCCTGCCGCTGGCGGTTCTCCTGGCCGTGGTGTTCGGCGGCTGGGACGCCGTCGTCACCCAAGCGTCGTCCGTGGCCGGAACACTGGGGCGCTGAGCGCCCCGAGGTCCGGGAGAGCGGCCCGGACCGGGGAAACCGGCCTTAACCCCGTGGGGACGGGGGTGCGGCGGACGGCACGAGTGGCCGGGTACCTGGGGAGGTACCCGGCCATCGCGCGTTCCGAATCGATTCGCCTGCACGTGGTCGCCCGCATGTGGGCAAACGACAG
>NZ_JBHVHQ010001345.1:0-1465 GCF_042800135.1 Streptomyces sp. NPDC057654
GCGTGGCGGTGTGCGGGAACGCCTCGGGTGGCACCGGCCTCGTCCAGGAAAGGGGCCGATGGGGCGTGACTGCCCCGCCCATGGCCTACGTTGGCCTGATCCAGGAGCGGCTTCAGATCGCTCCGGCGTTGGTCCCGGCCCGTCTTTCCCGAGCAAGCAGCAGGTGATCTCCATGTCCACCGTTACCGCGAACACGATCCGGGACATCCTGGCGAGGGAATGTCCGGACAGCCGGGTCGCCTCGGTCCGCCCGCTCGACAAGGGCTACACGAGCAAGCAGTGGGTGGCCGACACCGATGAGGGCCGGCTGCTGGTCAAGGTGCCGCAGCGGACCCCGGACCCCGGGCATCTGCGGCGGCTCATGGCCAGTGCGAAGGTCGCGGCGGACCACGGCATCCCGGTGGTGCGGTACCGGCGGCTGGTGGAGCACGAGCCGTCCGTGGACGGGCCGTTGCTCATCCAGGAGTACGAGGAGGGCGACGCCGCGGGCGAGGTGTGGGACTCCCTCGGCCGCGACCGGCGGATGGCGCTGGTCGAGGACCTCGGCGACGTCATCGGGCGGCTGCACGCCATCGGGGGCCCGCACTTCGGCGATGTGCTGGGCGGGGCCGCGGCCTCGTCGCTGAAGGAGTCGGTCGAGGCCGAGGTGGAGGCGCTGCTCCCCGGGGCCGAGCTCGCCCTGATCGGCGACGCCGATGCCCTCCGGTCCGCGATCGGCGCCGCCGTGGCGGGGCTGGAGGACTCGGCGAACGTACCGGCCCTCGTCCACGGCGACCTGTGGCTGCCGAACTTCCTCGTGCGCGACGGGCGGATCAGCTGCGTCCTGGACTTCGAACACGCCACGTACGGGGACCGGTTCCGCGACTTCGGCAAGCTCGACGAGCATCTCTTCGACGCGTTCCGGGAGGGCCGCCCGGCATTCCTCGCGGCCTACGACGCGGCGTGCCCGATGCCGGGCGACTGGGAGCGGCGCGTCGATCTCGGGCAGGTACTGCACGCGCTGAACATGCACGTCTACTTCCGGCGCTGGACTCCGCAGTGGGCGCCGCAGTACGCGGAGCAGGCCGGGAAGTGGCTCGCGAGCCGTTCGTGAGCTCACTGGTCGGAGGAGATGAGCCGAGAGGGGTGAAGAGGCCGACAGGGGCCGCTTGTTTCGCGTAAACGGTACGTATGAGTCACGCGCCCGCAGCACGCATTTAACACGGGTCCGGCATATTGAGGGGTGTCGGCGAGGACGCTCGTTCGAACCGACACCCGTGTGGCGCCAAGGACCTCCGGAGCGGCTCCCGGACCTCCAAGGACGCCCGGACGCGAGCGCCGGTCCTCACCCGGTTCCGCGCCCTCGCGGGGACCGCCGTCGTCCCGCCCCCGGCTCCGGCCGGGGTGCGGCGGGCCCCGCGCCCCACCCCCGCCGGGTTTGCCCCCGGTGCCCCCGAGCCGGGGGTACCCCCCGGGGGGTATTAAC
>NZ_JBHVHQ010001346.1:0-273 GCF_042800135.1 Streptomyces sp. NPDC057654
GCGCACGGAGGAGGCGGCCGGCGTCGTACGGCTGCGACTGGCGGGGGCCGGGCTGCCGGGCTGGGAGCCCGGCGCGCATGTGGACCTGGTGCTGCCGTCGGGGGCCGTGCGCCAGTACTCGCTGTGCGGCGATCCGGCCGACCCCGACGCGTACACGGTCGCGGCCCGCCTCATCGAGGACGGCCGGGGCGGCTCCCGCGAGGTGCACGAGCGACTGCCGGTCGGCGCGAGCGTCGAGGTGCGCGGGCCGCGCAACCGCTTCCCGCTCGTCGA
>NZ_JBHVHQ010001346.1:283-1458 GCF_042800135.1 Streptomyces sp. NPDC057654
CGCCTTCCTCTTCATCGCGGGCGGCATCGGGATCACCCCGATTCTGCCGATGGTGCGGCGGGCGGAGGCGGAGGGCGTGCCGTGGCGGCTGCTGTACTGCGGGCGGTCGCGCGCCACCATGCCGTTCCTGGAGGAGATCGAGAAGTTGGGCGCGAGCGGACCCGGCCGGGTCGTAGTGGTCGCCGAGGACGAGTCCGGGCTGCCCGACCTCGCCGCCGCGCTCGGCGCCGCGCCGCCCGCCTCGGCCGTCTACTGCTGCGGCCCCGAGCCGCTGATGGCCGCGGTGGCCGAGCTGCTGCCGCCCGGCCTCGATCTGCACACCGAGCGCTTCGCCGCCGCCTACCCCCCACAACTACCCCACGACGACACCGAGTTCGAGATTGAACTGCGGCGCAGCGGCCGTACGGTCACCGTCCCGGCGGACTCCAGCGCGCTGGCCGCGCTGCGCGCCGAGGCGCTGCCGGACCTCCCGTACTCCTGCGAGCGGGGCTTCTGCGGGACCTGCCAACAGCGGGTCGTGGAAGGTGAGATAGACCACCGCGACGAGTTGCTGCCGGACGGGGAGCGCGCGGATTCCATGCTGCTGTGCGTCTCGCGGGCGCGCGGCGGCCGGCTCATACTGGACCTGTAGGCGCCCGTACGCAGAGAGACGGAGCCCGCACGAAGGGGCACGGCGAGATCACAGGTTGGGCACCGGCCAAGACCTCCGCGCGACCCGGTCGTTAGAGTGGTCCGCATGACGACCGGGGTGCGCCGCAGGATGGGCGTCGAGCAGCGGCGGGATCAGCTGATCTCGGTGGCGCTCGGGCTCTTCAGCCGCCGCTCCCCCGAGGACGTCTCGATCGACGAGATAGCGGAGACCGCGGGGATATCGCGGCCGCTGGTCTACCACTACTTCCCCGGCAAGCAGAGCCTGTACGAGGCCGCGCTGCGCCGTGCGGGCGAGCAGTTGGCCGCGCTCTTCGTCGAGCCGCGCGAAGGGCCGCTCGGCGCGCGGCTGCTGCGCGTCATGCACCGCTTCTTCGACTTCGTCGAGGACCACGGCCCCGGCTTCACCGCCCTGATGCGCGGCGGTCCGGCGGCCGGTTCGACGACCGCCGGCGCGATGATCGACGGCGTCCGGCAGGCCGCGTACGAGCAGATCACCGCCCATCTGGGCCTCGCGCGGCCGGGGC
>NZ_JBHVHQ010001347.1:0-1456 GCF_042800135.1 Streptomyces sp. NPDC057654
CGCCGGCGCCCCGGCCGCCACGCCCCTGCCGCCGGACCTGGAGAAGATCCGGGCGGCCGAGGCCGCCAAGCTGTACGGCGACCCCGCCGAGCGCCCCCTCGGCCAGCGCAAGACCTCGCTCATCTCGCTCGGCGACAGCGAGATCTCCGGCGAGGGCGTCGGCACGTACGAGCCCGGGACCGACGGCCCCGACAACTGGTGCCACCGTTCGCCCGACTCGGCCGTCCACCGCACGGGCATCCCGGCCGACGTCACGTACAACGTCTCCTGCTCGGGCGCGTACACCGGGAACATCGTCATCGGCGGAACCAAGCAGTATCCGGACGAACTGGTGCAGAGCGACAGCCTCGCCGTCAAGGCCCGCAACACGAGGATCAAGATGGTGCTGCTGGTCGCCGGCGCCAACGACGACCTCCAGTTCGGCCCCGTCATGACCGACTGCGTCGTCCGCTGGTTCACCCTCCAGGGCGCCTGCGAGCCCAAGTACCGGCCCGGCTGGCAGGCCCGCGTCGACGGCCTCGTGCCCAAGGTCGAGAAGACCGTACGGGACCTGCGCACCACCATGACGAACGCGGGCTACGCGGACGGCGACTACAAGCTCGTCGTCATGGGCTACCCCAGCCCCATCGGCCCGGACGTCCAGGACAACCCGCGCTACCCCGGCAAGCTGCCGGGCGGCTGCACCGGCTACACCTCCGACGCCGCCTGGGGCCGCGACACCGCCGTCCCCGCCTTCGAGCGCGGCATGCGCAAGGCCGCCCAGGACACCGGCGCCCTCTACCTGGACAACTCGCGGCTCTTCCACGGCCACGAGGTCTGCATGGAGGACACCTGGGCGCGCGGCCTGTACGTGGACCTCGCCAACCCCTTCCCGCCGGACTCCAACTCGGTCCGCCAGTCCTTCCACCCCAACGCGCGCGGGCACGGCGCCTTCGCGTCCTGCCTGACCCAGCTCTACGACTCCGGCTGGCGGGAAGCGGGCTGCACGGACCCGGCCTCCACGGGGAAGCCGAAGCTCTACAAGGGAGCCTGGGACGACGCCTACCGGCCGCTGAAGAACGCCGCCACCGGCACCTGCGTCGACGCGTACGGCGCGAGCAGCCGCAACAACACCGAGGTCGGCGGCTGGGGCTGCGCAGGGCAGCGCAACCAGAGCTGGTGGTACGACCCCGAGCGCGGCTCGGTGCACACCGCGCTGACGCAGGACCGCTGCCTGGACGTGCCCGGCGGGAAGTACGAGGCGGGGGCCGCGCTGGTGCTGTGGAACTGCCACGGCGAGGGGAACCAGAAGTTCACCGAGTCCGCGGGCGCCATCCGGCCGGCCGCCGCGCCGGGGCTGTGCCTCGCCCTCGCGGCAGCCAAGGACCCGCTGCGGCTCCAGAAGTGCGACGGTTCGGCGAACCAGAGGTTCGTGTAGCGCGCCGCCCGTCCCCGGCTCGGAACCGCTGTCCGAGCC
>NZ_JBHVHQ010001348.1:0-1456 GCF_042800135.1 Streptomyces sp. NPDC057654
TCCGACCTGGATGCGCCGCGAGACGCGGCGCGTCGCGAGCGGCCGGACCGGTACGTCAGGGAGCCCCAGCGAGACAGGGCCCACGGTCATGGCGTCAGCCCCGGTTCCCGGCGACGGTCTCGCGGGCGGCGCGCAGCGACTCCTTCAGGGAGCCCATGGTCGCGAGGACGGCCGTCGGCTCGTAGCCGCAGTGCGCCATGCAGTTGTCACAGCGCGGGTCCTTGCCCCGGCCGTACTTGCTCCAGTCGGTCTCCTCGATCAGCTCCCGGTACGTGGGCACGTACCCGTCGCTCATCAGATAGCAGGGTCGCTGCCAGCCGAAGAGCGAGTAGTTGGGGATCGCCCAGGCGGTGCAGGGGAAGTCCGCCTTGCCTTCCAGGAAGTCGAGGAAGAGGGGGCTGTGGTTGAGCCGCCAGCGCCGCCGGTTGCCGCCGGCGAAGGCCTTCTTGAACAGTTCGCGGGTCTGCTCGACGCCCAGGAAGTGGTCCTGGTCGGGGGCCTTCTCGTAGGCGTAGGCGGGCGAGAGCATCATCTCGTCCACCTGGAGATCGTCATTGAGGTAGTTGAGCACCTCGATGATCGTCTGCGGCGTGTCGGTATTGAAGAACGTCGAGTTGGTGGTGACCCGGAAGCCGCGCCGCTTGGCTTCCTTGATCGCCGCGACGGCTTCGTCGAATACGCCTTCCTTGGCCACGGACTCGTCGTGGCGCTCGCGCATCCCGTCGATGTGGACCGCGAAGGCGAAATACGGGGAGGGTGTGAACTTCTCGATCTTCTTGCGCAGCAGCATCGCGTTGGTGCAGAGGAAGACGTACTTCTTCTTCGCCACGAGCTGCCGGACGATCTCGTCGATCTGCGGGTGCATCAGCGGCTCGCCGCCGGCGATGGAGACCATCGGCGCACCCGACTCCAGCACTGCGCCGACGGCCTGCGCGACCGGCATGCGCTGCTTCAGCACCCCGGCCGGGTGCTGGATCTTGCCACAGCCCTCACAGGAGAGATTGCAGGCGAAGAGCGGTTCGAGCTCGACGATCAGTGGGAACTTGTCCCGCTTCCGCAGCTTCTGTTCAAAGAGATACGTTCCGACCCGGATGGACTGGCGGAGCGGCATGGCCATCTAGCTCACCTCCTGGGGAGCAACAAAGAACGGTGCCATTCATAGAAAGCCGGAAGGACGGTGCGCAGTACGCGGAATGCTGATATTCCACCGCGCAAGGTCCCGATTCGGACGAGTTCATGTTCCGGAGCGTCCACGATCACTCGTACGGCCGCAACCGGACGGGGTCCGGCGCGGGTGGCGGCGCGGAGCGTCGCGGCGGATTCCATGTCCACCGCGATGGCGCCCGCCGTGTGGAGGGCGGCCCGTTCGGCGCCCCGTACGACGTGGTCCGAGCCCACCAGGGGGCCCGTGTGGATCGTGCGTCCCGGTACGGCGCGGGCGAGCTCCTTGGCGAGC
>NZ_JBHVHQ010001349.1:0-1455 GCF_042800135.1 Streptomyces sp. NPDC057654
CTCCCAGCCGCTGCTGGACGAGATCAGCCGGGAGCTCGGCTCCTTCGAGCCGCAGACCCTCAAGCGCAGGATGCGGCCGTGCCCGTCCGGCTTCTCGGTCGGGAACGTGGCCGTGACGGCCGGCACGCTCGGCTCGGTCGTGTACGACTTCCTGCCGGGCGCGACCACCGACCCGCCGGGGCCCGGCCTCGGCATCCCGAGCAAGTTCTACATCCTCAGCAACAACCACGTGCTGGCCGACTCCAACCGCGCGCAGCGGGGCAGCTCCATCGTGCAGCCCGGCGTGTTCGACGGCGGCCAGGACCCGGCGGACCGGATCGCGACGCTGGACCGGTTCATCACCATCCAGTTCGCCCCGCAGACGCCGCTGGAGCAGCAGAACAACGTGGTGGACTGCGCGCTCGGCGAGGTGGAGTTCCAGGACGCCACGCGCCAGCAGTACTTCAGCGGCGCGCCGCGCGCCTGGCGCCGCAAGGCCAATGTCGCCGTGGGCGACCTGGTCAAGAAGACGGGCCGGACCACCAACCTGACCATGGGCCGGATCATGGCGGTCGACGCGACGATCGACGTCAACTACGGCACGGCCGGCACGGCGCGGTTCAAGGACCAGATCCTCACCACCAACATCTCGGCGGGTGGCGACTCCGGTTCCCTGGTGACCTCGCTGGACAATGTCGCGGTCGGGCTGCTCTTCGCGGGGTCGTCCGTCGTGACGGTCATCAACCACATCGAGAACGTCCGCGCGCTGCTGCGCGTCGAGATCTCCGAGCAGCTGGCCTGACGGGCGGAGGAGCCATGACAACGTCGTCCCAGAAGAAGAAGGGCCAAGGCAGCTCCGAGCACCGCTTCGTCAACCCGATGGGCGCCGAGGTCAAGACGCGGGACGAGGCGTTCGCCGCCCCGTCCATGGACGTCTCGGCCGAGGCCCTGACCACGACGGCGAAGCTGACCCTGCACAACGGCGCGGTGACCTTCGCCATGGAAGTGCAGTACAACCCGAACACCTACCCGCACGTGGTGAGCGGCGGCCGGATCACCTCCGGCATCTGCGGCGCCCCGTGGGACATCACGGGCGGCTACGTAGGCCAGCAGATCCGCCTCGACGCCAAGCGCGCCGGGCAGGGCTCCTGCGCCAACACCATCACCATCGTCGGCGAATTCCAGAACCCGCCGGCCTACCGCGGCACCTACGGCTTCGACGGCGCGTCGTCGTCGTTCAAGCACACGACACGCTACGAGTGCTGACAGCACATCAACCGCCGGGCGGGCCCTCCTCGGGACCCCGCCCGGCCCTTGCCCGGCCCTTGCCCGGCCCTTGAAAATGGGCCGCACCAATCCAGCCGGTCCGGCGCTTGAGGACACACGACCACGGGCCCGCGCCAATCCAGCCGGTCCGGCGCTTGAGGACCCACGACCACGAGGCGAGCCGAATCCAGCCCGTCCGGCGCTTGAGGA
>NZ_JBHVHQ010001350.1:0-1452 GCF_042800135.1 Streptomyces sp. NPDC057654
ATCGGGGCCTGTGCCACAGGGTGTGGCTGGGGCCGGGGTCGAACCGGCGACCTATCGCTTTTCAGGCGATCGCTCGTACCAACTGAGCTACCCAGCCGCAGCGGTCCTGACGGGATTTGAACCCGCGGCCTCCACCTTGACAGGGTGGCGAGCACTCCAAACTGCTCCACAGGACCTTGCATTGTGCGAAACCGGCGTGAACCAGTCTCGCACACGGTGATGCGTGCCCCCAACGGGATTCGAACCCGTGCTACCGCCTTGAAAGGGCGGCGTCCTGGGCCACTAGACGATGAGGGCTGATGGCCCACCTGGGCGCTTCGCCGCGCGTCGGGGACGTGAGAAGCATATGGGATGCGGGGAGGTAACGCCAAAACGGTTTCCCGAAGAGCTGCCGAAAGGCTGTCGCAGGAGGCTCCGGGGGGCTTCGGGGGGTTCCAGGGGCCGCTGGGGGAGGGCGCCGCCCGGCCCGGCGCGGCGGTCCGCCCGGCGGGGCCGGGGCCCTTCGCGGACAATGGCGGGTGTGCTGGAGATGACGCGCGAGGAGTTCGAGGGGCTGGTCGCCGAGGCGCTCGACCGGATCCCGCCGGAGCTGACGAGGCTGATGGACAACGTCGCGGTGTTCGTGGAGGACGAGCCGCCCGCGGAGGAGCCGGAGCTGCTCGGGCTCTACGAGGGGACGCCGCTCACCGAGCGCGGCGAGTGGTACGCGGGCGTGCTGCCGGACCGCATCACGATCTACCGGGGGCCGACGCTGCGGATGTGCGCCTCCCGCGAAGACGCTTCCCGCGAAGACGTGGTCGCGGAGACGGAGGTGACGGTCGTTCACGAGATCGCCCACCACTTCGGCATCGACGACGAGCGGCTGCACGCGCTGGGCTACGGGTGACGGGTGACGGGTTCGGGCCGTGCCGCCGTTCGGGCGGCGCGACCGGTGGGGTGGCGGGGGCGGGCGAACCGCGCCGGGCGCGCGGGGCGCGTGTCCTGCGCGGGGGGAGGCCAGTTGGGCAGGGGGCCCGTGCTCCGCGACCCGAAGGTGGTCCCCATGCCCATGCGCGCGATGTCCCCGCCCGCGTCCCAGGTACCCGCCGCGCTCGTCCGCGCCGCGGCCGTCGCCGTCGCGGCCATGGCCCTCGGCGGCTGCATGAGCGTGAGCGACCCCGCGAAGCCCGCGCCGTCCAAGTCGTCCGGCCACCGGGGCGGCGGCCCGCAGCCGGACGGCGGCGCGGCGCGGGGCGACGGCCAGGCGCGTACGGACGCGGGCACGGGCGCGAAGACGGCCAAGGGCGGCAAGAGCCCGCGGCCGGGGGACGAGGACGGCAAGCCGGGCGGGAAGAAGGGCTCGGCGGCCCCCGCCAACGCCTCGTCCTCCGCCGACGGGGCCGATGGGTCCGACGGGGCCGACAGCCCGGAGCCCGGGAAGCGGCCGGGCCGGCCGGGTACGCGGCCGAAGCC
>NZ_JBHVHQ010001351.1:0-1449 GCF_042800135.1 Streptomyces sp. NPDC057654
CCTCGGCCGACGCCTCGGCCACCAGGCCGGTGTCGATCAGCCCCTCGACGACGCCCTCGACCGTCGGCCGGGACAGCCCCGTGGCCTGGACGAGGTCGGTGAGGGTCGGAGCGTCGGCCGCGCGCAGCGCGTGCAGCACGACCGCGGAGTTGATCCGCCGCAGCAAAGACGGGTCTCCACCGGTGAGCCGCCCCACGTACCGCCTCCTTCGTCTCCCCCGTCGCGCACATGATCACCCATTTGTTCGACCGGATGTACATGTGAGCCGGATGCTATCCGGATCAGGACGGCTCGGCGAGCCTTCGATGTCACCCGGGCGCCACGAATCCCGACTCGTAGGCGGCGATCACCGCCTGTGTGCGGTCCCGCGCGCCGAGCTTCGCCAGCACCGCGCTGACATGCGACTTCACCGTCTCGGTGCCGAGGACGAGGCTCCGCGCGATCTCCGAGTTGGACATTCCGCGGGCCATCAGCCGCAGCACGTCCGCCTCCCGGCCGGTGAGCGCGGCCCGCTCCATCGCCTCGCGGGCGCGCTCGTTGCCGTACGAGGCGGCGAGCGCCCGCAGCGCGGCGGGGAACAGCAGCGACTCGCCCGCCGCCACCAGCCGCACGGCGTGCACGATCTCGGACGGGTGGGCGCGCTTGAGGAGGAAGCCGTCCGCGCCCGCGCGCAGCGCGTCGTAGACATAGGCGTCGTTCTCGAAGGTCGTCACGACCAAAATCTTCGGCGGCCGGTCGAGCGAGCGCAGGACGAGCCGCGTCGCCTCGATGCCGTCCAGCAGCGGCATCCGCACGTCCATCGCCACCACGTCCGGCCGCAGCGACCGCACCAGCGGCAGCACCGCGGCCCCGTCGGCCGCCTCGCCCGTCACCTCGATGTCGGGCTGGGCCGCGAGGATCGCCCGCAACCCGGCCCGTACGAGCGGTTCGTCGTCCACCAGCAGCACGGATATCGGCACACGAACACCCTAGGTCTCTTCACCCAACTCCCGCCTCATGTCAGGCGACCCGGCTCAGGCACGCCGCCCCGCAGGACGGGGGAGGGGACTTGCCTTCGGCTCGACTGGGCCGAGCCCGTCGAGCGGCAGCCGTACGCGCACCCGCCACCCGCCCTCGTACGGGCCGGTGTCGGCGTGCCCGCCGAGCAGCGCGGCGCGCTCGCGGATGCCGCGCAGCCCGCTCCCGCCGCCACCGGTACGCGCGTCCGCCCCGTCCAGCGGATTGCGCACGTCCAGTTCGAGTACGTCCCCGGCGACCGCGATCCGCACGGCCACCGGCACCGGGCCCGCGTGCCGCAGCACATTGGTCAGCGCCTCCTGCACGATGCGGTAGCCCTCCCGGGACACCGGCCCCGGCACCGCGTCGAGCGGGCCCTCGATCTCCGCGCCGACCTCGGCCCCGGAACCGCGCGCCGCCGACAGCAGCCGCCGCGCGTCGGTGAGCGCCGGG
>NZ_JBHVHQ010001352.1:0-1449 GCF_042800135.1 Streptomyces sp. NPDC057654
TCCAGGACCTGACGACGCTGCTGGAGAACATCACGCCGATGCTGGAGCGCGGGCGCTACCCCGACAAGGCGCAGGGCGCGAAGATCGCCGGCCTGCTGCGCGCGGTGGCCGACCAACTGGACGTGTGACCGGGGCGGGTGAGCCTGCCGGACAGCTCAGACGAAACGCAGCGCGTCATGGCCGAGGGGCGGTACGAGCCCCTCGGCCGCCGCGCGCGTGAGCAGCCCGCGCACCGCCGCGTACCCGTCCTCGCCGAGGTCGGCCGTGAACTCGTTGACGTACAGCCCGATGTGCCGGTCCGCGACGGCCGGGTCCATCTCCTGCGCGTGCTCCAGCACGTACGGGCGGGAGACCTCCGGGTCGTCCCACGCCATCCGCACCGACGTCCGCGCGGCCTCGGCCAGCCCGCGCAGCCGCTCCGCGCCGAGCGAGCGCTTCGCGATGATCGCGCCCAGCGGGATGGGCAGCCCGGTGGTGGCCTCCCAGTGCTCGCCCATGTCGGCGAGGCGGTGCAGCCCGTAGTCCTGGTAGGTGAACCGCGCCTCGTGGATGACCAGACCCGCGTCGACCTTGCCGTCCCGGACCGCGGGCATGATCTCGTGGAACGGCAGCACGACCACGTCGCCGACCCCGCCCGGCACCTCGGCCGCCGCCCAGAGCCGGAAGAGCAGATACGCCGTCGACCGCTCGCTGGGCACCGCGACGGTCTTCCCGCGCAGGCTCGCCGGGTCACCGGCCTCCGCCGATCCCCGGGTGAGGACCAGCGGGCCGCAGCCGCGCCCCAGCGCGCCGCCGCAGGGCAGCAGGGCGTAGTCGTCGAGAACCCAGGGCAGCACCGCGTACGACACCTTGAGCACGTCGAACTCGCCGCGCTCCGCCATGCCGTTGGTGATGTCGATGTCCGCGAAGGTGACGTCAAGGGCGGGCGCGCCGGGGACGCGGCCGTGCGCCCACGCGTCGAAGACGAAGGTGTCGTTCGGGCACGGCGAGTACGCGATCTTCAGAGGCTCGGTCATGGGGTTCTCTCCTCTTCTTCGCTGTCTGCGCTACCTGTGCCGACTTCGCTTTTTTCGCTGGCTGCGCTGTCTTCGGTTACGGGCTCCAGCCGGTCCAGCCGGCCCATCAAGTCCGCCCAGCCGCCGAAGGCGAGCCGCAGCACGTCCAGGGCCTCCCCGATCCGCCAGGCCGCCCGGTCGCGGGGCCCCACCGGGTTGGAGACCGCCCGGATCTCCAGCGCGGGCACGCCGTGCGCGGCGGCGGCCTCGGCGACGCCGAACCCCTCCATCGCCTCGGCGAGCGCCCCCGGGTGACGGGCCGCCAGCTCGGCGGCGCGCTCGGCGGAACCGGTCGCGGTGGACACGGTCAGCACGGCGCCGGGCGCCGCTCCCGTCGCCTCCGCCACGGCCCGTACAAGATGTGCCGGAGCCTGGTGCGCCACGGTCCCGAAGC
>NZ_JBHVHQ010001353.1:0-1448 GCF_042800135.1 Streptomyces sp. NPDC057654
GTTGTCCCGCTCCTGCGCCGCGACGGGCAGGGAGGCCGAGGCGGAACGGGGTCGACCGGACCTGCCCTCGTGACGGCGGCCCGGTTCAGCTCCCCGGCCTGCTCGGCCGGCCGGGGGATCCGCGGGGGCCCCTCCCGAGGAGGCTCAGCACGCCGTGTCCTGCCGCTCGGGTGCGCTTGGCCTCCGAGGTGTCACGGTCATCCGGACCCGGGCCGCGCGCTGGGTCAGGCTGATCCGCGGGACCGCCTTCGTGCCGCGGGCGGTCTCGAACCGCCAGTGGTGCAGGAGCACGGCGAGCGCTGCCTTCGCCTCGGCGACCGCGAACGCATCCCCGATGCACTTGCGGGTCCCCGCACCGAAGGGCATGAACCCCTGGTGCGGGGTGCGCGGCGTGTTCTTGTCGAGCCAGCGGTCCGGGTCGAAGCGGTGCGGATGCGGAAAGACATCCGGATCCCGGTGCAGCGCCCACGGGCTGAAGAACACGTTCGCCCCCGGGGGGAGTGTGTATCCGCCCAGTACGGCCGGGCGGCGGGTGACCCGGGTCGACAGCCACGTCGGCGCGTACATCCTCAGGACTTCGTTGAGTACACGGTCCAGTTGGCCAAGCCGTTGCAGACCTTCGAGATCGGGCGTACCTGCGGACAGGACCTCATCGACCTCCTCCTGCACTCGTGCGTAGTGCTCGGGGTGTGAGACCAGGATCTGTAGCATCCAGCTCATGAGTGATGCCGTGGTCTCGATCCCGGCGATCATGAAGCCCCAGATGTGTCCGCTGATCAGTGCGGACCGGCGGTCCTTCGCCTCGTCTCGGTCCTGCCCTGCGGCGCCGTCCGGCCGCGGGGCCAAGAGCACGGTCAGCAGATCGTCGTAGGCGTCCGCGTCGTTCCCGCGATGGTCCACCATCTCGTCGATCGCCGCGTAGGTGCGCCGCACCGAACGGTCGAAACGACGGTTGGCGGGCAGCGGCAGCCGTGTGACCGCGGGCAGCACCGCCCTGACGACCACGCCGCGCAGCACCACCGGCAGATCCTCCTGGAACTGCCGCACGACCCTGGCCGAGACCGGGTCGTGGAACAGTGACCGGGTGAGACTTCCCGTCGACAGCCGGGTCATCTCTGCGTTCATGTCCAGCACTTGCCCGCTCGTCCAGGAAGCGCATTGCTGTGCCGCCTGGGCGAGGGCCTCGGCGGTGTAGCCGGCCATCCGCTCCCGGCGGAAGAGCGGCTGCACCAGGGGGCGCTCCACTCGGTGGATCGCGTCCGGGCAGGCGGGCAGCCCGTCGCCGAACACCGCGTGCAAGGAGTCCATGACAGGTCCGCCCCTGTCATAGTCGCCGTGGCCCGCGACCAGCATGTGGTGAACCAGGGGCGCGGAGTTCACCACGTGGCATTCGCGTCCCGCCAGCTTGATCCGCACGACGGGGCCCGCCGTGCGGAGCCCTTCGAAGA
>NZ_JBHVHQ010001354.1:0-1441 GCF_042800135.1 Streptomyces sp. NPDC057654
GCTGGTCAAACAGCGCGCCGCGGCCGGCGCGGTCCATATCGACGTCGGCTTCTGGGGCGGCGCGATCCCCGACAACGCGGGGGAGCTGCGACCGCTCCACGACGCGGGCGTCTTCGGCTTCAAATGCTTCCTGTCGCCCTCCGGCGTCGAGGAGTTCCCCGAACTCGACCGGCGGCAACTCGCCGCCGCCATGACGGAGATCACGGACTTCGGCGGGCTGCTCATCGTGCACGCCGAGGCCCCCGACCGGCTCGACCAAGCCCCGCGGCGCACCGGACGGCGCTACGCCGACTTCCTCGCCTCCCGGCCGCGTGCCGCCGAGAACGACGCCGTCACCACCCTCGTCGAGCTCGCCGCCCGGCTCGGCGCCCGCGTGCACGTACTGCATCTGTCCTCCGGCGACGCGCTGCCGCTGATCGCCGAGGCGAAGCGCGCCGGAGTCCGGCTGACCGCCGAGACTTGTCCGCACTTCCTGACCCTCGCGGCGGAGGAAGTGCCGGACGGCGCGACGGAGTTCAAGTGCTGCCCGCCCATTCGGGAGGCGGTCAACCAGGACGCGCTGTGGGCCGGTCTCGCCGACGGCGTCATCGACTGCGTGGTCTCCGACCACTCGCCCTGCACCCCGGAACTCAAACACCCCGACACCGGGGACTTCGCCACCGCCTGGGGCGGCATCTCCTCCCTCCAGCTCGGCCTGCCCGCCGTCTGGACCGCCGCCCGGCGGCGCGGCCACACCCTGGACGACGTCGCGCGCTGGATGTCCACGGCCCCCGCCCGGCTCGCCGGGCTGCACGCCAAGGGGGCCATCGAGGCGGGCCGCGACGCGGACTTCGCGGTCCTCGCGCCCGAGGCCGCCTTCACCGTCGACCCCGCCGCGCTCCACCACCGCAACCGGATCACCGCCTACGCCGGGCGCACCCTGCACGGCGTCGTACGGTCCACGTGGCTGCGCGGCCACAAGATCGCCGACGGCGGGGTTCCCACCGCCCCCACCGGCCGGCTCCTCGAAAGGACGCAGCACGCATGAGTACGGGCACGGGCACCGACATAGGTGCCGGCATCCCCCGCTTCACCGGCGACGCCGCCCCATTCCACGGCGGCGACCCCTACGCCGACTACCGCACCGCCGCCTTCCCCTTCACCGACCTGCCCGACCTCGCCGACCGGCTGCTGGGCGCGGGCGTCATCGCCGCCAACGACGAGTTCTTCGCCGAACGCGAGAACCTGCTGAAGCCCGACACCCCGCGCTTCGACCCCGAGCACTTCGGCCACAAAGGCAAGATCATGGACGGCTGGGAGACCCGACGCCGCCGCGGCGCCACCGCCGAACACCCGCACCCCGCCCACGACGACCACGACTGGGCGCTCATCCGGCTCGGCGTCCCCGGCGTCGTACGCGGCCTCGTCGTCGACACCGCCCACTTCCGCGGCAACTACCCGG
>NZ_JBHVHQ010001355.1:0-1440 GCF_042800135.1 Streptomyces sp. NPDC057654
CCCCCGGCCCGTCCCGGCCTTCTACCGAGCGGTGTTGTCATGCCCCCCTCCGCCGGCCGTCTCCTGACGCGCAGCTCCCTCATGCGCGCCAGTGATGCTCTGGCCACCTCGATCGCCACCTACGCCATCCCCCTGCTGATCCTGACGACCACCGGCTCAGCCTCCCTGACCGGCGTGGCATTCCTCCTGGAATGGCTGCCCCGCCTGGCGGCCTTCACCGTCGGCGGACCGCTGGTGGACCGCTTCCGCCCCGACCGTGTCTTCCGCGCGGCCACCACGGCCCGCGCAGCGCTGTTCGCCGCGGCCGCCCTCGCCCTCGCCCTGCTGCCGTCCTCGGGGAACACCACCACCGCCGTGGTGATGGCCGTCGGCGCGACCGGCGGCCTGCTGGCCCAGGGGTCGTTCGTGGCGGTGGAGACCGCCGGCGCGCACGCCAGCCGCGCCGCGGGCGCCCAGGCCCACCGGGTGCAGTCCGTCCAGATCGGCATCGACCAAGGCGCCCTGCTCGCCGGCCCGCTGGC
Source organism: Streptomyces sp. NPDC057654 (assembly GCF_042800135.1). Classification (NCBI taxonomy): domain Bacteria; kingdom Bacillati; phylum Actinomycetota; class Actinomycetes; order Kitasatosporales; family Streptomycetaceae; genus Streptomyces; species Streptomyces sp. NPDC057654. The sequence goes on from NZ_JBHVHQ010001355.1 coordinate 522, forward strand.
CGGCGCTCTCCTCCTGACGGGCGGGCCTGCGGTGATGCTCACCATGGTCACGGCGCTCTCGGCGGCAGCCGCGGCAAGCACCGTCCCCGCCGAGGCCGCGACGGCACCGGCCGACGGCCCGGCCGCCGTCTGGCCGGGACTGCGCACCGGCTGGCACACCGTCCGTGCCATCCCGGCACTGGCCTGGCTCGTCACCGGCCTGGTCGCCAGCAACCTGGCGGTCGCCGTCACCCAGGCCAGCTCACCGATCACCGTACTGACCGACTACGGCAGCTCCCCCCTCGCCGTCGGCACGATATGGAGCGCCGCCGGCGTCGCGTCCCTGGGCGCCGTCGCCGCCACCCGCCGCGCCGTCGACCGCTTCGGCCTGTGGCCGGTCGGCGCGAGCGCCGCCGCCACCGCCTGCGCCGCCTGCCTGGCCGCCGCTCTCGCCCCCGGCCTGGGCGCCTACGCCGTGGCGATCGGCGTCCTGATGGCCGGCGAGGGCGCCATCACCGTCGTCCTGCGCACCCTGCGCTCGCGCCTGATCCCCGCCGCCGTCTTCGGCAGCACGCTGAGCGTGACCATCGTCCTCGTCGTGCTCCCCATGCCGCTCGCCGGAGCCCTGGTCGCCGTCCTGCCCGCCACCGACCTGCCGGCGCTGCTACTGGCCTGCTCCCTCCTGCAAGGCCTGGTGATGACCGTCGCCTTCCGCGGGCTGCGCCGCCACCGCGCCTCCTACACCCCCTCCGTCCCGCCGACGCCGGAACCGCCCGCGGCGGCCCCGTCGGACGAGCCCGACCTCGCCCTGCCCCTCGCCTGAACACCACCCACCCGCACCCCCGGGAGTCTCAATGATGAAGTCAAGCCGTTTGCGTGACCGGCGGGACGGAGGTGAACACCCGGTTGTCGCGCAGCAGGGCCCACAGCACGCTGGCCC
>NZ_JBHVHQ010001356.1:0-1437 GCF_042800135.1 Streptomyces sp. NPDC057654
GTTCGGGGTGGACCGCGCGGGCCATCTCGCCGGAGGAGGCGCGGGCCCGGCGCAGGAAGACCGCCAACTCGCGTTCCAGGGCGAGGAACGCGCGGTCGCCGGCGCTGCCGGACGCGCTGCGGTCGCCGCCCTCCGCGGGCGGCGGGGTCCCGGTGTTGTGCACGTCAGCGCCCTTCCAGCTGTTCAGATCTGAAACTTTCCGCTCGCCGCGGCCGTATCGCCGCAGCTTGACCAGTATTTCGCAGGATTAGACCAACGGCAGCACCCGGCCCCTCTATCGCCGCCCCCCTTCGCGCCCGTAGCGTCTGACATGTCATGGCCACTCCAATTAGTGGTTTCTACACCGTCAAACGGCGGGAATAAGTCATGATGTATGAGGACATCCCCCACTGAGATCCACTGAGATCCACTGAGTCCCTGGGAGGTACGCATGCCCGAGCACAGATCCGCTCCGGCCCGCCGCGGACTCCGCGCGCCGGCCGGCCGCCCCTCCGCACTCGTCTTCCTCAGCTCCGCCCTCGCCCTCCTCCTCTCCCTCCTGGCGCCGCCCGCGACGGCCGCGGACGCCGCGCCCCCCTCGGGCCCCGCTGACCGCGCGGCCCCCTCGGACCGCTCCGAGCCCGCGCACCCGGACCGCGACTGGATGGGCTCGACCCTCCCCTCCCACGAACCCCACGCCCGCGCGGGCCACGCCCCGCGCCCCCGCCTCAGCGCCTCCGTCGAGGGCGTGGACGTCTCCAGCCACAACGGCGACGTCAACTGGCAGACCCTGTGGAACAGCGGCGTCCGCTGGGCCTACGTCAAGGCGACCGAGTCCACGAGCTACACCAACCCGTACTTCGCGCAGCAGTACAACGGCTCGTACAACGTCGGCATGATCCGCGGCGCGTACCACTTCGCCACCCCCGACACCTCCTCCGGAGCCGCCCAGGCCGCCTACTTCCTCGCCCACGGCGGCGGCTGGTCGCGGGACGGCAAGACGCTGCCCGGCGCGCTCGACATGGAGTACAACCCGTACGGCGCGGCCTGCTACGGCAAGAGCGCGAGCGCCATGGTCGGCTGGATCCGCGACTTCCTCACCGCCTACCACGCCAAGACCGGCCGCGATCCGGTGATCTACACCTCGACCAGCTGGTGGAAGGCGTGCACCGGCAACTACGCGGGCTTCGGGAGCGCCAATCCGCTGTGGATCCCGCGCTACGGCTCCTCGGTCGGCGAACTCCCCGCCGGGTGGGGCTTCTACACGATGTGGCAGTACACCTCGACAGGCCCGACCGTCGGCGACCACAGCGTGTTCAACGGCGCGTACGACCGGCTCAAGGCGCTGGCCAACGGCTGACGGGCCGACAGCACTCAGGGCCGGGCGCCCCAAGGACGTGTGTACGGGCGGACGCGTCCGTACACACAAGGGCGGGCCCCCGGACATCGGTGCCGGGG
>NZ_JBHVHQ010001357.1:0-1434 GCF_042800135.1 Streptomyces sp. NPDC057654
GCGAGTACGCCCAGCCCGGTCGCGACGCACGCGGCGACACCGGCCAGTTCGCACAGCCAGGTCAGCCCGGCCAGCCCGGACGTAACGACACCGGCGAATTCGCGCAGCCCGGCCAGGGCGGCCATGGCGGTCCCCAGGACACGGGTCGGTTCGCGCAGCCCGGTCAGGGGGCGCGTAACGACACCGGCCAGTTCGCCCAGCCCGGCCAGTTCGACGGCGGCCCCGCCGAGACCGCGCAGTTCCCCCGCATCGGCGGCCCCGGCGACACGGGCGAGTACGCCCAGCCCGGTCGCGACGCACGCGGCGACACCGGCCAGTTCGCACAGCCAGGTCAGCCCGGCCAGCCCGGACGTAACGACACCGGCCTGTTCGCGCAGCCCGGCCAGGGTGGCAACGGGCCCGGCGAGACCTCGCAGTTCCCGCGCATCGGCGGGCCCGGCGACACGGGCGAGTACGCCCAGCCGGGACAGCCAGGACAGCAGGGGCAGCCCGGTCAGCAGGGCGACCCCTCCGACACCGGCCAGTTCCCGCAAGGCCCGCTCCCCGTCCGCGGTGGGCAGCCGGGCGGTGCGCAGCACGGTCGGCACGAGGGCCACAGCGGCGAGTTCCCCGTCCCCGGGCAGGAAGGCGCGCTGCCTCCCGCCGGGCCCGGGGACGGTCGGACGCCGCTGTTCGAGGCGCTGGAGACGGACTGGTTCAGCGGCGCCCGCGAGGACTCCGGTTCCGTGCCGTCGCAGCCCACGCCGCAGGCGCCCGCGCCGGGCCTGCCGCGGCGCGAGCCGCAGGACCTGTTCCAGCAGCCGATGCCGGGCCAGGACCAGGGACAGCCGCAAGGCCAGGACCAGGAACTGGGCCAGGGCCCGGGCATGGAACCGGCGGCCCCCAACGACAGCTGGCGCAGCTCGCCCAACGACGAGCGCTGGCGGCGGGCCGAGCAGATACGCGAACCGGCCGCGGGCGGCATCACGTCGTCCGGGCTGCCGCGGCGCGTGCCGCGGGCGAATCTCGTGGAGGGGACGGCACAGCAGCAGTCCCATCCGACCGGTCCGCAGGTCTCCCGGGCGCCGGATGACGTGCGCGGGCGGCTGACCAATCTTCGCCGCGGTATCCAGCAGGGGCGTCAGGCCGGCAACGGCCAGACCACCGGCAACCACGGCATTGACCCCACTTACCAGCAGGAGCGTTAGTTGAGTCCGATGAGCCAGGCGGCGCAGAACCTGAACTGGTTGATCACCAACTTCGTGGACAACACCCCGGGGGTGTCCCACACGGTGGTGGTCTCCGCCGACGGACTGCTACTGGCGATGTCCGAAGGCTTCCCGCGCGACCGCGCCGACCAGTTGGCCGCGGTCGCCTCCGGCCTGACCTCCCTCACCGCCGGGGCCTCCCGGATCTTCGAGGGCGGCAGCGTCAACCAGACCGTGGTGGAGATGG
>NZ_JBHVHQ010001358.1:0-1432 GCF_042800135.1 Streptomyces sp. NPDC057654
ATCCTCTGGGGCCCGCCCGGCATCGGCAAGACGACGCTCGCCTACGTCGTCAGCCAGGCCACCAACAAGCGGTTCGTGGAGCTGTCCGCGATCACCGCGGGCGTCAAGGAGGTGCGGGCCGTCATCGACGGCGCGCGCCGCGCCTCCGGGGGGTACGGCAAGGAGACCGTGCTCTTCCTCGACGAGATCCACCGCTTCAGCAAGGCCCAGCAGGACTCGCTGCTGCCCGCCGTCGAGAACCGCTGGGTGACCCTCATCGCGGCCACCACCGAGAACCCCTACTTCTCGATCATCTCCCCGCTGCTCTCCCGGTCGCTGCTGCTGACCCTGGAGTCGCTGACCGACGACGACCTGCGCGGCCTGCTGCACCGGGCGCTCGCGGACGAGCGGGGGCTGGGCGGGGCCGTCGCGCTGCCCGCCGACTCCGAGGCGCATCTGCTGCGCATCGCGGGCGGCGACGCGCGCCGGGCGCTGACCGCGCTGGAGGCGGGCGCGGGCTCGGCCATCGCCAACGGCGAGGACGAGATCACGCTGGAGACCCTCCAGGACGCCGTCAACCAGGCGGCGGTGAAGTACGACCGCGACGGCGACCAGCACTACGACGTCGCCAGCGCGCTGATCAAGTCCATCCGCGGCTCCGACGTGGACGCGGCGCTGCACTATCTGGCGCGCATGATCGAGGCGGGGGAGGACCCCCGGTTCATCGCCCGTCGGCTGATGATCTCGGCCAGCGAGGACGTGGGCCTCGCGGACCCAGGAGCGCTCCAGACCACGGTCGCCGCCGCGCAGGCCGTGGCGCTCATCGGCTTCCCGGAGGCCCGGATCATCCTCGGCCAGGCCACGGTCGCGCTCGCCCTCGCGCCGAAGTCCAACGCCGCCTATCTGGCGATCGACGCCGCGCTCACGGACGTACGGGCCGGGCTGGCCGGCCCGGTGCCGCCGCATCTGCGCGACGGGCACTACAAGGGCGCGCAGAAGCTCGGCCACGGGCAGGGCTATCTCTATCCGCACGACCTTCCGGGCGGGATCGCCGCCCAGCAGTACGCGCCGGACGCGGTGCACGGCAAGCGCTATTACGAGCCGACGCGCTACGGCGCCGAGGCCCGGTACGCGGACGTGGTGGAGCGGGTCCGCGCGCGGCTGCGCGGGGAGCAGCCGCCGTCGGCCGGGGAGTGAGCGTCCTCGGCAGACGCTGACGCCGCCCGGGGACCGTCCTTACCGGGCGCCGTACGCGGCCGTGGCCGTCACCCCGCCGCGGCGTCGAAGAGCGTGTGCATGGCGCGCCGCAGTTCGGCGATGTCCCGTACCGGCTCCGGGAAGTCGAACCGCGCGTCGAAGGAGCGGTCCGCCGGGTCGGTGAAGCGCACCCGGAGCCCGAAGCGGTCCAGGGCCACCGGCACGGCCCGGTCGCGCGTGCCGCAGAGTTCGGCGG
>NZ_JBHVHQ010001359.1:0-1417 GCF_042800135.1 Streptomyces sp. NPDC057654
GAACGGGACCTGCGACTCGCGCCCCTGGACGCGCTCGACGTCGCACCGGAGCACCAGTCCGAACTGATCGCCGCCCTGTCCGTACTACAGAAGGAGAGGTGACCCCGGTGACCACGACCCCGCCCCGGCCCGTCGCTGATGATGACGACAACGGGGCCGTCAACGGTGCCGACGGCGGCGCCGCCCCTTCACCCCCCCTGGTTCCGCCGCTCATGATGCGTCGGGCCTCCTGGGACGACGGGCTGATCGCACGCCGCGCGCAGGGACCCGGTGTCGCGGGCGAGGGCACCGCGGGGGACGGCGCGCGATGGCGGGCCGGGCGCGGTGCGGGGGCGGATTCCGCACGGCCGGACGCCGAAAACCGGGGGCGCAAGGAGTACGCGCCGGACGACTACGCCCATCACGCGGGCTACACGTCGGCCGCGCGCGGCGCAGTGCCGCACGCCCCCGCCTTCCCCGTCACCCGCACCGACTTCAGCGCCCTGCGGCCCCGCCTCGACGCCCTGCGCGAACTCGTCGGACTGTCCCGGACGCGGCTGGACCGACGCACCCTGGCCGAGGCCGGCCGGGTCCTGGAAGAGGCCGCCGCGCGCCAGCGGCACTCCCTGGACCACACCGTGGTGGCCCTGGCCGGATCGACCGGCAGCGGGAAGTCGACGCTCTTCAACTGCCTCGCCGGGGCCCGGCTCTCCGAGGCGGGGGTGCGCCGGCCCACCACCTGCGCGCCCGTGGCGTGCGCCTGGACCGACCACGCGGGCGGCCTCCTGGACCGGCTGCGGATCCCGGCCGAGGCGCGGTTGCGGCCGCCGCGGCCGTACGACCCGGAGATGCGCGGGCTCGTACTCATCGACCTGCCCGACCACGACTCGGCCGCCGCCGACCACCGCGAACAGGTGGACCGGCTGCTGGGCCTGGTGGACGCGGTGATCTGGGTGGTGGACCCGGAGAAGTACGCGGACGCGGTGCTGCACGAGCGCTACCTGCGCCCCCTGGCCGGCTACGCGGAGGTGACGTTCGTCGTCCTCAACCAAGTGGACCGGCTGCCCGGCGACGCCGCCGACCAAGTACTGGACGACCTGCGGCGGCTGCTGGACGAGGACGGGCTGGCGCTCGGCGAGTACGGAGATCCGGGCGCGGCCGTACTGGCGCTGTCCGCGCTCACGGGCGAAGGCGTCGGGGAACTTCGCGAACTGCTCGGACAGTTCGCCGCCGTGCGCGGCGCCGCCGAGCGGCGGCTGGCCGCGGACGTGGACGGCGCGGCGGAGCGCCTGCGGTCCGCGTACGTCGCGCAGGGGCGCGCGGGGCTCACGGAGTCGGCGCGCGAGGAGTTCGAGGAGCGGCTCGCCGAGGCGGTGGGCGCGGCTGCTGCCGGGCAGGCGGCGGAACGGGCGTGGCTGCGCGCCGCCGCGCGGGCCTG
>NZ_JBHVHQ010001360.1:0-1415 GCF_042800135.1 Streptomyces sp. NPDC057654
GACCAGGGGTTCAGCCACGCCCTGCTCGGCGTCTTCGACCCGCTGGCCCCACTCGCCGCCGAGGCCCTGCGCGTCCTGGACACCGGCGACGCCGGGCGCTTCCGCGCCCTCCTCGACCCGACCGTCGAGCTGGCCCGCCATCTGTTCCAGGCGCCGACCCGGCACTACAAGACGGGCGTCGTCCTGCTCGCCTGGCTGGCCGGGCACCAGGAGCACTTCACGATGGTCGGCGGCGCGCAGACCGCCCGTTCGCTGCCGCATCTCGCCCGCGCGTACGAACTCGCCGACGCGCTCGGCCTGTTCCCCGACCCGGAACGCGCCGAGGTCCGGATGAAGGCGCTGATCGCGGGTCACGTCGGCACTGGTCGGGGAGGGGCGGCGTGAGCGGCGCGGAGCGCTTCAGCATCAATCAGGAGACCGTCAAGCAGTGGTCGCTGCCCGAGCTGGTCGACGGCTGCGCGGCGGCCGGTGTCCGGCACGTGGGGCTGTGGCGCGCACCGGTCCAGGAGTACGGGCCGGCCGCCGCCGCCCGCCTCGTACGGGACGCGGGGCTCACCGTCAGCACCCTCTGCCGGGGCGGTTTCCTCACCGCGGACGACCCGGCCGCGCGCGCCGAGGCCCTCGCCGACAACCGGGCCGCCGTCGACGAGGCCGCGGCCCTGTCCACCGGGGTCCTGGTCCTCGTCTCCGGCGGCCTGCCGCCCGGCAGCCGCGACCTGTCCGCCGCCCGCGAGCGGGTCGCGGACGCGCTGGCGGAGCTGGGCCCGTACGCCGCGGAGCGCGGGGTGCGGCTCGCGATCGAGCCGCTGCACCCGATGTACGCGTCCGACCGCTGCGTCGTGTCGACCCTCGCCCAGGCCCTGGACCTGGCGGAACGGTTCCCCGCGGAGCAGGTGGGCGTCGTCGTCGACACGTACCACCTGTGGTGGGACGACACGGCGGCCGAGGGCATCGCCCGCGCCGGGCGCGCCGGCCGGATCGCGTCCTTCCAGGTCGCCGACTGGGTGACGCCGCTGCCCGAAGGGGTCCTGCTGGGGCGGGGACAGCTCGGCGACGGCTGTGTGGACCTGCGCCGCTTCCGTGAACTGGTGGACGCGGCGGGCTACGACGGCCCCATCGAGGCGGAGATCTTCAACCCGGCGCTCTGGGCGCGCGACGGCAAGGAGGTCCTCGCCGAGACCTTCGACCGCTACCGGGCCCACGTGCTCTGAGGAAGAGCCGCCGGCCCGCTGTGCTGTGAAGAGCCGTCGGCCCGCGCGGGTCGGCGTCAGTGGTGCGCGGACCGCCGGCCGACCACGGTCACCAGCACCGGGGCGATGACCCGCAGCGCGGCGGCGACCTCCGTCTCGGGGCGGCCGGTCTTGTTGGCGAGGGCCCTGGCGACCGGCCCGATGGCCCTGGCCAGAGCGTCGGCG
>NZ_JBHVHQ010001361.1:0-1414 GCF_042800135.1 Streptomyces sp. NPDC057654
GTGTTGCCGGGCGCAACGCGCGCCGGCCGCTCCATGCTGTGCCGTGCCCCGAGTAGCCATTCGGGGGCACGAGGCGCGGCCGGTCCGGCCGCGGTCCGAGAGGGATGACGTGGAACGATCACTGTTGTCGCCGAGGTCGGCGCTGGTGCTCTTACTGGCGGTGCTGACAGGCATAGGGGCCGGGGTGCTGACCGCCCCGGCCGGCAATGACGTTGCGCGGAGCGTGCTGTGCGGCGCGACCGCCGCCGGGGTCTCGGTGCGGTTCTTCGACCGGCTGGTCGCGCCGGAGGGCTACGAGACACCGGAGGGCCGTCGTGGCTGAACTGCGGCCTCTGGCCGATGACTTGAACGGGGACGCCAGGGCCCTGGCGCGGATGCTGCGCGAGCTGTTCGGCGGGCTGGACGTCTCGGTGCGCCGCTACGCCGCGCGCCGCCACCGGGACGCGGGCACCTTCTCGCGCTACCTCAACGGCACGCGCGTACCTCCCTGGGAGGTCATCCTGGACCTGCTCACGGACCTGGCGGAGCACTGCGGCAAGGCGGCGACCCCGGTCGCCATCGAGCACGTACGGGGGCTGCACCAGACCGCCGTGCGCAACAGCGGCTCGCCGCAGCACGCGGTCGAGCTGATCGAGCGGCAGCTCGTCGACGCCGACCTGGTGGCCCGGCGCACCACCGCCCACGGGGACGTGCTGGGCGACGCCCTGCTGGACCGGCAGCACCGGATCGCCGATCTGGAGGTGCGGCTCAGCCAGTTGGAGGCGGCGTGGACCGCCGAGCGGGCGCGCGCGGACGCCATGGCGGAGGCCGCGCCGGACGTGGACGGGCTGCTGCGGGAGCGCGACGCGCTGCGGGCGGACGTGCGGAAGCTGACGGGGGAACTGTGCGAGGCCCGGCGGCTGCACGAGGCGGCGGAGGAACGGTGCGAGCTGCTGGAACGGCAGTTGGAGACCATCGAGGCCACACAGCAGGCGAGCGGTTCCCACGCGCTGATCCCGGCCCCCTCCCCCGCCGGGGCGCGCGGCATGCCCAAGGTGCTGGTCGTGGACGACCAGCCGGACAACCTCCTGGCCATGAACGCCGTCCTGTCCACCCTCGACCAGGAGGTGGTGGCCGTCTCCTCGGGCCGTGACGCCCTCAAGGCGCTGCTCGACCACGACGACTTCGCCGTGATCATCATGGACGTCCAGATGCCCGACATGGACGGGTACGAGACCGCCGCGCACATCAAACGCCGTAACCGCGACCGTGATGTCCCCATCATCTTCCTCACCGCGATGGGGGCCGACGCCGAACACTCCGCGCGCGGCTACGCGGCCGGCGCGGTGGACTACATCGGCAAGCCCTTCGACCCCTGGGTGCTCCGCGCCAAGGTCGCCGTGTTCACCGGCATCTTCCTCGAACGGCACGTCGC
>NZ_JBHVHQ010001362.1:0-1411 GCF_042800135.1 Streptomyces sp. NPDC057654
GGGGCGAGGGCGGCACGTTCTGCGCGGGCGCCGACCTCAAGGCGATGGGCACGGAGCGCGCCAACCGCGTCGCGGCGGACGGCGACGGGCCGATGGGGCCCACCCGGATGCGGCTGACGAAGCCGGTGATCGCGGCGGTCAGCGGCCACGCGGTGGCGGGCGGGCTGGAGTTGGCGCTCTGGTGCGATCTGCGGGTGGCCGAGGAGGACGCCGTCTTCGGCGTGTTCTGCCGCCGCTGGGGCGTGCCGCTGATCGACGGCGGCACGGTGCGGCTGCCGCGCCTGATCGGCGCGAGCCGGGCGACGGACCTGGTGCTGACGGGCCGCCCGGTACCGGCCGCCGAGGCGTACGCGATGGGGCTGGCCAACCGGCTCGTACCGCCGGGGCGCGCCCGCGCCGAGGCCGAGCGGCTCGCGGCCGAGCTCAGCCGCTTCCCGCAGACGTGCCTGCGCGGCGACCGGGCGTCCCTGCGGGAACAGGAGGGGATGCCGCTCGACGCGGCCATGGCGGTGGAATTCGATTACGGGGTACGGGCGTTGGGCGATGCCGCCGAGGGGGCCGCCCGGTTCGCCGAGGGCGCGGGGCGGCACGGGGACTTCACGGACCTTTGAGGCGCGCGACGATCCAAACCCGGAATGGCAGGCACCGCCCGCCATTCAGCAGATCGGAGGAATCCGGCCACTCCGGCGACTGATCAACAGCCGTGCCGCGCACCATCCTTGATGTGAGCGCATGGCTTCGAGCAGGGCGTACGGGCATCGTGGCGGCGGTGGCGGTGCTGGCCACGGCGGGGATGGCCCCGTCGGGGATGGGCACGGGGGCGGGCGAGGGCGCGCCGGTCGGCCCGGCCGCCGTGGTGCGCCTCTCGCACGGCGGCTCCTCGGTCTCGTCGGTCTCCGTGTCAGGAAACGGTTCGTCGGTCTCCGTTTCGAATGACGGGTCCTCGGTGTCCGTGTCGGGAGCCGGCTCCTCCGTCTCCGCTTCCAGCGACGGGTCGTCCGCGTCGGCGACGGTGCGCGGGCCCGGCGGCTGCGTACGAGCGCAGGTCCGCCCCGGGTCGTCCTGGGCCGTGGTGGGCCGCTCCTGCCACGCTCCCAGGCCAAGGCCGCCGAAGCCGGGGCCGCGGCCCGAACCGCCTGAACCCCGGCCGCCCGAGCCGGGGCCCGCGAAGCCCGCGCCGCCCAGGCACCCGGACCCCACGCCCGTACCGACACAGCCGACGCCTCCGTCGCCTCCGTCGAAATCGCCCGCTCCCCCGCCGTCGTCGACGCCGACGCCCCGGCCGTCCGGCAGCTCCGCGAAACCGACGCCCGCCCATCTCGCGCAGCGCGCCTACCACCGGTCCGTGCACAAGCGGACGGCGGGCGGTCAGTCGATGGTCACGTTCGCCCTGCTGATCATGGCCCCGGCC
>NZ_JBHVHQ010001363.1:0-1411 GCF_042800135.1 Streptomyces sp. NPDC057654
CCCGTGGACAGCGCGCTGCGCCGCCCGCCCGCCGCCGTCGCCCGGCTCCTCGGCCTCCCCGCCGACGAGCAGGCGCACGCCGTCCGCCGCACCCGCGTGACGCACGGCCAGCCGGTCGCCGCCGAGATGCTGTACGTACCGGTGGCCACCGTCCCCGAGCTCACCGCGATCGACGCGCCCAACGGGCCCGCCCGCGCCCGCGCCGTGCTGCGCGAGCTCCAGCGGCTCGAACTCGAAGGCCAGGACCGGTCCGTGGAGCTCGGCTCCGCCCAGGCGGACGACGCCAAGCAGCTCGACCGGCTGCCCGGCGCGCCCGTGCTCGTCGTCACCACCCGCTTCGTCGCGGACGGCCGCACCGCCGCCGTGGCGGTCGCCACCTACCGGGCCGACACCTGCCGGCTCACCTTCGACGACAACGGCATGGAGCTGCTCGCGAGCTGACGGGCCCGTAGCCCGTAGCCCGCCCCGCCGGGGCAGCCGCCCGGCTCACCGCCGTGCCGTGACGGTGCTCTCGACCGCGAAGAGCTGTTCCTCCACGTGGTCGAGGGCCAGGCGCAGCGCGCCCGTCGCCGCCGCCGCCTCGCCCAGCGCCGACTGGACCACCTGCGGCGGCCGCAGGCAGTAGCGGGCGAGCTCGGAGCGCAGCGGCTCCAGCACCCCGTCCAGCCCGGCGGCCCAGCCGCCCACCACCACCAGCTGCGGATCGAGCGCCAGCACCAGCGCCGCCACGTCGTGCACCAGCCGCCGCATATAGCGGTCCTGGGCCGCCCGCGCCCCGGCGTCGCCCTGGCCCGCCATCGCGAACACCCGCGCCACCTGCGCGTCGTCGAGCGGATGCAGCGGCTCCCCGGTCGTGGACAGCACCACCTCCGGGGTGGCCTCCCGGCCCAGCAGGTGCAGCGCGCCGATCTCCCCGGCCGCGCCGCCGAAGCCCCGGTGCAGCCTGCCGCCGATCAGGGAGCCCGCCCCCGGGCTCAGCCCGGCGCGTACGAACACGATGTCGTCGGAGCCGGTCGCGGCGCCCGACCAATGCTCGGCCACGGCGGCGGCGTTGGCGTCGTTCTCCAGCAGCACCGGACACGTGAACCAGCTCCGCAGCCGCTCGCCGAGCGGCAGCCCCGTCCACTCCGGCAGCGCCGTGCACAGCCGCACGGTCCCGTCGGCCTCCACGATGCCGGGGCTCGCGACGCCGACCGCCCGCAGCGACTCGCGCGCGACGGAGCAGCGGCCGAGCAGATCGGCGACCGCGTGGCCCACCCGCTCCAGCCGCTCGTCGGCCGGAGCCGCCACCCGGACGTCCAGCGAGACCGAGTCCAGGACCCGGCCGCTCAGGTCGGACAGGAGCGCCGAGGCCCGGTGCGGGCCGATCTCCACGCCCATCAGATGCCCGGCCTCGACCCGGAACCGGAAG
>NZ_JBHVHQ010001364.1:0-1409 GCF_042800135.1 Streptomyces sp. NPDC057654
TGGGCCGGGGTCAGCCCCGGCCCGCGTCAGCCGTGCGGCCGTCCGTGGAGGACGGCGGCGGTACGGGACGGGTGCGGCGGCCCAGCAGGTCGGCGAGGCCCTGGCGGGTGGCGGCCAGGACGACGCGGTCGTCCTGGGTCAGTACGTAGTCGGCGGGCAGGTTCCAGTCGAGGCCGGGGCGGCGGTCGCCGTCCCTCGGGGGCGCGGGCTCCGCGAGGTCGGGGCGGCGGTCGCCGGGGGCGGTGGTGTCCAGGGCGAGCACCCGCCAGGAGCCGGGGCGGAAGGCCCGGCCGACGCTGAGCCCGGCGAGTTCCGGGTGGGCCCTGACGTCCAGGGCGACGAAGAGGAGCACCTTGCGTTCGACGGGGATCGCGCCGAGCATCCGGCGGCCCATCATCGCCCCGGCGAAGGCCGGCGCGGCGAGCGAGGAGACGCTGCGGCTGCGCGTCAGCGCCTGCGGGTGCGAGTCGCGCAGGGTGCGGTAGACGGCGGCGGCGAACCGGTCCTCGTACAGCCGCATCACCGCCCGTACGCCGGGCTTGGAGGCGCGGGCGGAGAGCACAGCCTCCAGATTGGTGGTGTCGCTGCTGGTCAGGGCCAGTATGGCGAGACTGGTGCGGATCTTCGCGGCGTCCAGGACGCCCTCCTCCGTGACGTCGCCGATCACGGTCGGCACCCGCAGGCTCCGGGCGAGGGCGATGCCGCGCGCCTGCGGGTCCTGTTCCACGCACACCACGGGCATGTCGAGTTCGCGCAGCCGGGCGAGTACGCGCGTACCGACCTTCCCGAGCCCGAGCAGCACCACGTGGCCGGAGAGCCCGCGCGGCGGGCGGCGCAGCGTGGAGGCGGTGCGGAAGGTGCCGAGCCCTTCCAGGGCGGCGGCGACCAGCAGCGGGAGCAGCAGCAGCCCGGTGAGTCCGGAGAGGAGCTGGAGGATCTGACGGCCGAGGGGTTCGCCGATCGCCGGGTCGTCGATGGCGAACAGGTCGAGCAGCGAGAGGTACGCGGCGTGCGCCGGGTCCTCGTCGGTGACCAGCCAGGAGGCGACGGCCAGCGCGCCGACTGCGGCGGCGAGCCCGGCGAGCGACCAGCGCAGCCGGCGCGAGAAGAACGAGCCGAGCGGCAGCGCGCGGGCGGCGAGCCGGGACGGCGGCAGCGTCGGGCCGGTGTGCGTGACCCTCTCCAGCACCATCGTGCCGCGGTCGGCCGCCCGTGCGACCTCCTCGTCGTCGGGCAGGAGCACTGGCTCGTCGGCACCGGTACCGGACCCGTCGCGAGGGGCCGAGAGGATGGCGAGGACGCACAGGGCGCGCTCGCGGGCCGCTCCCCCGGCGCCGCCCTCCGCCGCGGGCGGGCGTTCGGCGGCGCGCAGCAGCGCCCCGCCGGCGGGGATGACCTTGCTGCTGCCC
>NZ_JBHVHQ010001365.1:0-1409 GCF_042800135.1 Streptomyces sp. NPDC057654
CGGCGCAGCGCAGCGGAGCCAGTCTGAACCCCAGCCGCACACCACCCGGCAGGCAGTGCACCGGCAGCAGCCCCCCCCCCGCCCGCCCCCGGCCGGCGCTCTGGACCCGGAGGGTCCGAGACGAGACCCGCACCCGGCCGAGCCGAATACCGTCCCACCCAACCGCCGCCGCGCTGTGGACCCGCAGGGTCCGACACGAGCCCGCACCCGAGCACCCGGCAACGGCCACCTCGCGGCAGCAGCCAGCAGCCAGCAGCCAGCAGCCAGCAGCGGAGCCAGCCCGCAGCCCAGCCACGAGCCGGGCCGCCGTCAGCGTGGTGTGTTGTGCCAGAGCCGGGGGTTCAGTCCGCGTCGACGGCCAGCACGATCTTGCCGCGGGTGTGGCCGCTTTGGACGGCTCGCCAGGCGTCTGCCGCTTCGGCCAGGGGGTAGGCGCGGGCGACGGTGACGGACAGTTTGCCGGAGTCGGCGAGGGCGCACAGTGCGCCGAGGTCGTCCGAGCTGGGGCGGGCCCACACGTGATGGCCGCCCTTTTCGGTGACGGTGGCATCGACGATGGAGGCGACCCGTTTCGGGTTCTTGAGTACGTTCTGGGAGACGGCCACCGCGTCACCGCCGACGAAGTCGAGTGCCGCGTCGACGCCGTCGGGCGCCAGTTCGCGCACCCGTCCGGTCAGGCCGTCGCCGTAGGTGACGGGCTCGGCGCCGAGCCCGCGGAGGTAGGCGTGATTGTGCTCGCCGGCGGTGCCGATGACGCGCGTTCCACGGGCGGCGGCGATCTGGACGCCGAACGAGCCGACGCCACCGGACGCCGCGTGGACCAGCACAGTCTCGCCCCCGCCTATGCCGAGCCGCTGAATGGACTGATAGGCCGTCAGCCCGGCCAGCGGCAGCCCGGCGGCTTGTAGCCAGTTGAGGGACTGGGGCTTGCGAGCGAGCGTACGCACCGGGGCGGACACGAGTTCGGCGTAGCCGCCGTTCTGTGCCCAGTCCTTCCAGATGTAGCCCACGACCTCGTCGCCGACCTCGAACTCGGTGGCGTCGAAGCCCCTGGCCTCGACGATGCCGGAGATCTCCCAGCCCGGGATGAAGGGGAAGTGCGCTTCCATGACGCTGTCGAGGTAACCGGCGGCGACCTTCCAGTCCCCCGGGTTGACGCCCGCCGCCTTGACTCGGACGAGGACCTCCCCGGGGGCGACCTTCGGGGGCGGCAGCTCCCTCAGTTCCAGGTCTTCCGGTCCCCCGTACTGCTGTAGTGCGATTGCCTTCATGGTCCGCAGCAACGGGCGGGAACGGAGGGGTATTCCGTACCTTCCGTATCTCCCGCATCTCCCGCCAGGGCTGCTTCGGAACCTTGTGGGCGCCCTTCTTCGCGTTGTGGCCTGCGGCCACCGTTGATCATCGTTAGT
>NZ_JBHVHQ010001366.1:0-1408 GCF_042800135.1 Streptomyces sp. NPDC057654
GGCCGTTCCACAGATTTCACCGGCTCCGCAGCTCGGACGGCTCGCCGCTGAACGCGACCGCACCGCGACGCAGTTCATGGACCACGGTCACGGCCCGCCGCAGACCGGGCGGCAGGCGCTGCTCGGCGAGCACGACCGTACGGCCGTGCGCCCCGCACGCCTCGGCCAGCAGCGTGTGCGTACGGGCCGTGGCGGCGGGCGACATGCCCTGCGTGGGCTCGTCGAGCAGCAGGAGCGAGGCCGGGGAGAGCAGGGCCCGCGCAACCGCCAGCATCCGCTGTTCGCCGCC
Organism: Streptomyces sp. NPDC057654; assembly: GCF_042800135.1. NCBI lineage: Bacteria > Bacillati > Actinomycetota > Actinomycetes > Kitasatosporales > Streptomycetaceae > Streptomyces > Streptomyces sp. NPDC057654. The sequence goes on from NZ_JBHVHQ010001366.1 coordinate 290, forward strand.
CGACAGGGTGCCCGCGAGGCGGGGGAGGAGGGGGCGGAGCGCGGGGAAGGTCGCCTTCGTGACGGCCGAACCGCCGCCGGGGCAGGCGAGTTCGAGGTTCTCGGCGACGGTGAGGGCGCCGAAGACGGCGCGCTGGTCCGGTACGAAGGCGAGTCCGCGACGAGCCCGCGCGTACGCGGGCATCCGCGTCACCTCCACCCCGTCCCACACCACGCGCCCCGCGGCGAGCGGCACCGCCCCGGCGAGCGCCCGCAGCGCCGTGGTCCGGCCGGCTCCGTTGCGGCCCAGCAGGACGGTCAGCAGGCCGGTGGGCGCGGCGAGGTCGACGCCGTGGAGGGCTTCGAGGGGGCCGTAGCGTACGCGCGCGGCGCGGAGTTCGATGTCGACGGTCATGGCGTCGGCCCGCCCAGCACCCGGCGGGCCGGGCCCGCTGCCACGATGCGGCCCGCCGCCATGACGTACGCCGTGTCGGCGAGTTCGCCGACGAGGTCGAGGTCGTGTTCGACGACCAGCAACGCCATGCCGTCCGCGGCCAGGGCCCGCAACACGCGGGCCAGGGACTCCACTTCCGCCGTGTCCAGCCCGGCCGCCGGCTCGTCGAGCAGCAGGACGCGCGGGCCGCCGGCCAGGGCGCGGCCGAGTTCCGCCCGGCGGAGCGTCCCCGTCGGAAGCTCCCTGGCGGGGGCGGACCGCACCGCCCCGTCCAGGCCCATCAGGCGCAGGGCCCGCTCGGTGGCGGCGGGGTCCCGGACCCGGCCCTGCTCGGCGCCGATACGGACGTTCTCGGCCACGGTCAACGAGGGGAAGACCGCCGACTGCTGGAAGGTGCGGGCGATGCCGAGTCGCGTACGGGCATGGGCCGGGCGGCGCGTGACGTCCTGCCCACCGAGCAGCACGACCCCCGAATCCGGGCGCAGCGTGCCGCACAGGCAGTGGAACAGGGTGCTCTTGCCCGCGCCGTTCGGACCGACGAGGGCCGTCACGCGGCCGGGCGCGACGGTCACATCGACGCCGTCGAGGGCCGTGAACCCGTCGAAGGAGACCCGCAGGGAACGTGCGGTGAGGCGGGCGCGGGGGCGGGCCGCCAAGCCCGCGCGGGGCGCGGGCGCGGAGCCAGCG
>NZ_JBHVHQ010001367.1:0-1406 GCF_042800135.1 Streptomyces sp. NPDC057654
GTCTCCGCCGAGCCGGTAGCGGGGCGTTCCGTGTCCATATCCACTCCATTCCATTCCGGTGCGGTGCGGTGCGCATGGAAGCCGATCGCTGGTGCCGTCTACTGCCGGTCAGAGACCAACTGGACGGTGACCGGTGACTGGTCTTGCGAAGCGGAACGCGGTTCCGTATGGTTAGCGGAACGAGGTTCCGTTTCAATCATGGCAGACGGGACGGCGGCTGCCCAGGCTGCCGCCGCGACCATCTGGCACGAGTGCGAAAGCGCCTGAAAAGAAGCGCCTGAAGAGGCCTGAAGAGAGGCACCCCCATGTCCAACCCGAACGTTGCGAAAGAACAGCAGGCCACGGCCGCGCCCACCACAGTGGTCTCGGCGAAGCCGGTCGTGCTGGCAGCCCCGGGGCGCGGCGAGGACCTCCAGGTCCGCGTATCGGCCCCCGCGACCGGCGGCGACCTGCCCGTCATCGTCTTCTCGCACGGCTTCGGCTGGTCGCTGAACGGCTACGGTCCGCTGGCGGACTTCTGGGCCGCCCACGGCTTCGTGGTGGTGCAGCCCACCCACCTCGACTCCAGGACGCTCGGCCTCCCCGCCGAGGACCCCCGTACGCCGCGGATCTGGCGCATCCGTATAGAGGACCTCGCACGCGTACTGGACGGGCTCGACACCCTGGAAGCCGCAGTGCCGGGCCTCGGCGGGCGTATAGATCACAGCCGCATCGCCGTGGCCGGCCACTCCTGGGGAGCACAGACGGCGAGCACGCTGCTGGGCGCGCGCGTTCTCGACTCCGAGGGCGTTCCTGGTGAGGACATGTCCGACCCTCGGGTCAAGGCGGGCGTGCTGCTCGCGCTGACCGGCCTGGGCGACAGCCTGACGCCGTTCGCCGTCGAGCACCTCCCCTTCATGAGGCCGTCCTTCGACACCATGACCGCACCGGCTCTCATCGTCGCCGGGGACCGCGACGACTCCCCGCTGTCCACGCGCGGACCCGACTGGTTCACCGACCCCTACACCTACAGCCCGGTAGGCAAGAGCCTGCTCACGCTGTTCGAGGCCGAGCACTCGCTCGGAGGCATCCCCGGCTACGAGGCCGCCGAGACGACCGACGAGAGCCCCGAACGCGTCGCCCTGATCCAGCGGCTCACCACGGCGTTCCTGCGCAGCGCCCTCTACCCCGAGGACACCGGCTGGCGGGCGGCGGCCGACGCGCTGGAGGGGGACCCCAAGCCGCTGGGGAAGTTGCAGAGCAAGTAGCGCCCTCAGAACCAGCAGGCCCCAGAGCTTCAGAACTGATCAGGATTGCTACAGGAAGGAAACGTGATGATCCTCGTCACCGGCGGTCTCGGCTTCATCGGATCCCACACCGTACGAGCACTGCTCGACCTGGGCGAAGACTGCGTCGTGGTCCAGCGC
>NZ_JBHVHQ010001368.1:0-1403 GCF_042800135.1 Streptomyces sp. NPDC057654
GCCCCGTTATGTTTTTCGCGGTCCTGCAATGGGGCCGCTGGCCTCCGGGCCCGGCATGACTGTTGCCCCCTGTCGAACCCATGACCTGGGGGGTGGTGTCACCGGGTCCGGGAGGTGTCCGTCGGAGACGCTGATCAGAGGTCCGGCCACCGTCCGGTCCGGCGCAATGCCGGGCAGAACGCGGGCGGCAGGTCTGCATAACGTGGATGCGCGAGCACGACACCCGAGCCGAGGCCGGCACCGTCGACACCCTTGGAAGGGCACGATGTTCGAGATCGAAGACGTGGGCGTGTTCCTCGGCCTGGACGTCGGCAAGACCGCCCACCATGGCCACGGGCTGACCCCGGCCGGGAAGAAGGTCTTCGACAAACCGCTCCCCAACAGCGAACCGAAACTGCGGGCCGTCTTCGACAAGCTGACCGCGAAGTTCGCCACCGTCCTGCTGGTCGTGGACCAGCCCGCCTCCATCGGCGCCCTGCCCCTGACCGTCGCGCGAGATGCGGGCTGCAAGGTCGCCTACCTGCCCGGCCTGGCCATGCGGCGGATCGCCGACCTCTACCCGGGCGAGGCCAAGACCGACGCCAAGGACGCGGCCGTGATCGCGGACGCCGCCCGCACCATGCCCCACACCCTGCGCTCCCTGGAACTGACCGACGAGATCACCGCCGAACTCACCGTCCTGACCGGCTTCGACCAGGACCTCGCCGCCGAGGCCACCCGCACCTCCAACCGCATACGCGGCCTGCTCACCCAGTTCCACCCCAGCCTCGAACGTGTCCTGGGCCCGCGCCTGGACCACCCCGCGGTGACCTGGCTGCTGGAACGCCACGGATCCCCGGCCGCCCTGCGCAAAGCCGGACGCCGCAAGCTCGTCGAGGTCATCCGGCCCAAAGCGCCCAGGATGGCCGGCCGCCTGATCGACGAGGTCTTCGACGCACTCGACGAACAGACCGTCGTCGTGCCCGGCACCGGCACCCTCGACATCGTCGTGCCCTCCCTGGCCGCCTCGCTCGCCGCCGTCCACACCCAGCGCCGGGCGATGGAAGCCCAGATCAGCACCCTGCTGGAGGCCCACCCTCTTTCCCCGGTCCTGACCTCGATGCCCGGCGTCGGCGTCAGGACCGCCGCCGTCCTGCTGGTCACCGTCGGCGACGGCACCAGCTTCCCCACCGCCGCCCACCTCGCCTCCTACGCCGGCCTCGCCCCCACCACCAGACAGTCCGGCACCTCCATCCACGGCGAACACGCACCCCGAGGCGGCAACCGGCAGCTCAAACGCGCCATGTTCCTCTCCGCCTTCGCCTGCATGAACGCCGACCCCGCCTCCCGCACCTACTACGACAAACAACGAGCCCGCGGCAAAACCCACACCCAAGCCCTCCTCCGCCTCGCCCGCCAACGCA
>NZ_JBHVHQ010001369.1:0-1401 GCF_042800135.1 Streptomyces sp. NPDC057654
GTACGGGAGATCCCCGTACGGCCCGTAACACTCACGGCCCGGTCTGAAAAGAGCGGTTAGTACTCAAAAGAGGTCCAGAAGGGCGAGGCGCCGTTCAGAAGAGGCGGAGCTTGTCGTCCTCGATGCCGCGCAGCGCGTCGTAGTCCAGGACCACGCAGCCGATGCCGCGGTCGGTGGCCAGCACCCGCGCCTGCGGCTTGATCTCCTGGGCCGCGAAGATGCCCTTGACCGGCGCGAGATGCGGGTCCCGGTTGAGGAGTTCGAGATAGCGCGTGAGCTGCTCGACGCCGTCGATCTCGCCGCGCCGCTTGAGCTCCACCGCCACCGTCGCGCCCTCGGAGTCCCGGCAGAGGATGTCCACGGGGCCGATGGCGGTGGGGTATTCGCGCCGGATCAGCGTCCAGCCCTCGCCAAGTGTCTCGATCCGGTCGGCGAGCAGCTCTTGCAGGTGTGCTTCCACGCCGTCCTTGATGAGGCCGGGATCGACGCCGAGTTCGTGCGAGGAGTCGTGCAGCACCTCCTCCATGGTGATGATGAGCTTCTCGCCCGCCTTGTTCACCACGGTCCACACATCGCCGTCGCCCTCCTTGAGCGTGCAGGGCGGCGACATCCAGTTGAGGGGCTTGTAGGCCCTGTCGTCAGCGTGAATGGAGACGCTGCCGTCGGCCTTCACGAGGATCAGACGCGGGGCCGAGGGGAGATGGGCGGTGAGCCGGCCCGCGTAGTCCACGGAGCAACGGGCGATGACGAGACGCATGGTCGGTCACGCTACTCGACGCCGGGCCGTCCACGCGATTCGCCCCGGATGGGGTTAAACGGCGATGGCCGGTTGTGTGCGCATTCTCCTGGTGCGTCGGCAGTGGCCGAATTACCGTTGAAGGGGGCGGTCGCCGTGCGGGCACTCTCCGTTGTCGACCGTCCGCCCATCCCTTAGACCCCGCTCGCGGGGTCGCGAGAGGAGAACCCATGTCGCTCGACGTCTCACCGGCCCTCCTCGAACAGGCCGAGCGAGGCGAGGTCGACGAAGCCGAATTCGTCGACTGCGTCCGGACCTCCCTGCCCTACGCATGGGAGATGGTCAGCTCCTTGGTGGCCCAGCTCAAGGTCGACGGTGGCGAGTTCGCCGACAACCAGACGCCTCCTCCGAACGAGCAGGCGCGCGGCCAACTGCTGCGCGCGCTGGCGAGTGACGCGATCCGCGGTGCGCTCCAGCGGCACTTCGGGGTCCGCCTGGCGTTCCAGAACTGCCACCGGGTTGCGGTCTTCCCGCTCGACCCGGCGGTCGACGACCGTCTCGCCCGTTTCACCTCGATCCGGGGCCAGCTGCTGAACCAGTCTCCGGAGCTTCGGGACTGCTGATGTGACCCGGCTGCCGCCCCGTATGCGGGAGGTGCGTTCAGG
>NZ_JBHVHQ010001370.1:0-1401 GCF_042800135.1 Streptomyces sp. NPDC057654
TGCAGCGGGGTGACCTGCCGGCGGCGGCTGCGGGACTGGACCGAGGCCGGGGTCTGGCCCCGCCTCCACGCGGCCTTGCCGGCCGAGCTCCGCAGCGCCGGACTCCTCGGCATGGACGACTGCTCGATCGACGGCTCCCACATCCGAGCCCTCAAAGGGGGGCTCACACCGGCCCTTCACCAGTCGACCGCGCACGTCCCGGCTCCAAGCACCATGTGATCGCCGACCGGCACGGCATCCCGCTCGCCGTGTCGCTGACCGGCGGCAACCGCCACGACGTCACCCAGCTGATGCCTCTACTGGACGCCATACCCCGGATCAAAGGGCTCCGAGGCCGGCCGCTGCACCGGCCCAGGCGGCTGTTCGCCGACCGCGGCTACGACTTCGACACGTACCGCCGGCTGATCCGCCAGCGCGGCATCCCCCCGAAGATCGCCCGCCGCGGTGCCCCACACGGCTCCGGCCTGGGCAAGACCCGCTGGGTCGTAGAGCGCACCTTCGCGTGGCTGCATCAGGGACTCCTCGAACTCGCCTGCACCATCATCTGCTTGAGACGACTACGCACCGCATTCTGAACGATCAGTAAGAACCCCTACATCCCGCAGGACGAGCTACCGGACGGCTACTACCTCGAACCTGCCCGGTCCACACGTCCCCGCGGCCCTCACATCCTCTACTTCGACCGTGGAAGGGGCTGGCTGCGTTTCACTTTCGTGAGCCACGCCGAAGACCCGCAGATCGTCGTGGAAGAAATCTTCTGGCAGTGACCCGAAGCCGAGGTACCACCAGCCCACGGCCGAGGCCCCCGATCGCCTGGTAGTGAGTACTCTCCGTAGGTAGCCACCAACCCGCACCCGCCTCCCCGCGCCCTCAAGGCCGCCACCGATCGCGCGACTGCAGTGGCATCGAAGCGAAGCCACTCGAAGCTCTTCTGGTGACGACAAGCGGTGGCCGTGGCCCCTGCCCGCAGCTCGCTCTTCCGTGTGGACACGTCCACACGGAGGAGCGAGCAGGACGGAACAGGGCCCAGCAGGGGCGAAACGCCCCGATTTTTCGGGCTCTTCGGAGAAACCGCAGGTGAGACGGGTCACGCTAGGATGGTGTCCCGCCACGTGGTGTTGCCGATCAAGCAAGTGGAACGCCCAGGTCGCGGCCCTGATCGCCTTTGCTCGCGGCCCTGTTGCGGCTCACGGAGTCGGGACCAGCGGCGACCGCAGAGCGCGCCACGGTGGGGACTTGTCCGCCGGGGTCGGGGCGGAGGCACCAGACCATGATCGGCAACACCACGGCCGGGGACACGGCCCCCGCTAGACGAGTAGTTCCGAATGCGGGGTTCACGGACGCAGGGAGGGTGTCCAGCATCGGGTTGTGACGACCGAACTAGACACCCTCTTGACCGCA
>NZ_JBHVHQ010001371.1:0-1391 GCF_042800135.1 Streptomyces sp. NPDC057654
CTGGCGGGCGCGCTGTGGAAGTCGCCCGCCGGGCAGTGGTACCTGCTCGCGGCGGGCAGCGACCGGGTCGCCTCGATCGCCGCCACGGGCGGGGTGCGCGGCAGCACGGCGGGCAGCCTGCTGGCCGTACCGGCGAAGGACGGCGCGCGGGCGAAGTTGAGCGCGCGGCTGACGAACGGGAAGAAGCTCACGCCGCTGCACTGACGGGGGCGGCCGGGCAGGGGCCGGGGCTGATCGGAATGTGGGCCGAGGGCTGTTGCCTCGACGCTACCCGCCAGTACATTGACGCCATGTCTAATAAGGCCAAGGTCCAGCCCGTCCCCGTCGCGTCGGAGCACACCCCGCTGAAGGCCCGCAAGGTCTCCTTCGACTGGGCCGACACGCCGCTGCACTGGGTGCCGGGCGACCCGTTCACCACCCACACCATCAACGTGCTGCACCTGCTGCTCCCGGCCGGCGAGCGCTGGTTCGTCCACGTCTACCGGCAGATACTCCCGTACATCCACGATCCGAAGCTGCGCGAGGACGTCATCGGGTTCATCGGCCAGGAGGCCACGCACGCCCAGGCGCACTCCACCGTGCTCGACCACCTGAAGTCCCAGGGCCTGGACCCGGCTCCGTACACCGAGCAGGTGGACTGGATGTTCGAGCGGCTGCTCGGCGACCACACGGCGCCGCCGTTCGCCCGCCGCTGGTGGCTGCTGGAGCGGGTCGCGATCATCGCCGCGATCGAGCACTACACGGCGGTGCTCGGCCAGTGGGTGCTGGATGCCGAGGCGCTCGACCGCAAGGGCGCCGACCCCACGATGCTGGACCTGCTGCGCTGGCACGGCGCGGAGGAGGTCGAGCACCGCTCGGTGGCGTTCGAGGTGTTCATGCACCTCGACGACGACTACAAGAAGCGGGTACGGACCTGGGCCACGGCCTTCTCCGCGCTGGTGTGGCTCTGGCAGCGCGGGGTGCGGTTCTTCATGACGAACGACCCGACGGTGCTCTCCGGCGACGCGCGCTGGAAGGACTTCTTCCAGCGGGCCCGCGGCGGGCTGCTGCCGTCGGCCGGGGCGATACTCGGGGCGGCGCCCCGGTATCTGCGCCGCTCGTACCACCCCTCGCAGGAGGGCTCGACGGAGCGCGCCGTCGCCTACCTCGCCGCCTCCCCCGCCGCGCGGGCCCACGCGGAAGGTGACGCCTGACATGCGGAAGGGCACGCCTGACATGGGAACGCGCAGGCCGAAGCCGCCGAGGGTGCGTACGGTCCTGCTCGTCGGGGCCGCCGCCTGGTTCGTACGCCGCCGGCTGCGCGCCGCCGCGCGGCCCGGGGCCCGCCCGTCCAGGCCGCCGCTGTGGCCGCTGCCCACCGCCCCCGGAGCCGATGCCCCCCTGCTCCTGAC
>NZ_JBHVHQ010001372.1:0-1390 GCF_042800135.1 Streptomyces sp. NPDC057654
CCCCGGCCCACACGCCCGTACGGCCAGTACCCGTCAGCGGCGGGCCACGCCCTCCGCCCTCGCCGCCGCGGCCACGGCGGCCGTGACCGCCGGGGCGACGCGTTCGTCGAAGGGCGACGGGATGACGCAGTCCGCGCTCAGGTCGTCGGCGACGACGGACGCCAGCGCCTCGGCCGCCGCGAGCTTCATGCCCTCGGTGATCCGGGAGGCGCGCACCTGGAGGGCGCCCGCGAAGATGCCGGGGAAGGCGAGGACGTTGTTGATCTGGTTCGGGTAGTCGCTGCGGCCGGTCGCGACGACGGCGGCCTCGTACTTGTGCGCGACGTCCGGGTGGATCTCCGGGTTCGGGTTGGCCATCGCGAAGACGAACGCGCCGGGCGCCATCTTCGCCACCGCCTCCTCCGGCACCGTGCCGCCGCTGACGCCGATGAACACGTCCGCGCCGTCGAGCGCCTGGGCCAGGGAGCCCCGGAGCCCGGCCTTGTTGGTGAAGCCGGCGACCTCGCGCTTGACCTCGGTGAGGTCCGTACGGTCCGTGGAGACGACGCCCTTGCGGTCGCAGACCGCGACGTCCCCGATGCCCGCCTCCGTCAGGATGCGCGCGATGGCCACCCCGGCCGCGCCCGCCCCGGAGATCACCGCGCGCAGCTCGCCGACCGTACGGCCCGTCAGCCGCGCGGCGTTGCGCAGGGCGGCCAGCGTGACGACGGCGGTGCCGTGCTGGTCGTCGTGGAAGACCGGGACGTCGAGCCGCTCCTGGAGCCTGCGTTCGATCTCGAAGCAGCGGGGCGCGGAGATGTCCTCCAGGTTCACGCCGCCGAAGGACGGCGCGAGCCGCACCACGGTCTCGACGATCTCGTCCACGTCCTGGGTGGCGAGCGCGATCGGGATCGCGTCGACGCCGCCGAACTGCTTGAAGAGGATGGCCTTGCCCTCCATCACCGGGAGGGACGCCTCGGGGCCGATGTCCCCGAGCCCGAGCACCGCGCTGCCGTCCGTCACGACGGCCACGACCTGGGACTTCCAGGTGTAGTCGTGGACGAGTTCGGGCTTCTCGGCGATGGCGCTGCACACCTTGGCCACGCCGGGCGTGTAGGCGAGCGACAGGTCGTCCCGGTCGCGCACCGGCACCGTCGCCTGGATCGCCATCTTGCCGCCGCGGTGCAGCGCGAAGGCCGCGTCGAACGGTTCGTCGCGGGTGGTGTCCGCGCTGTTGCCGTTATCGCCGACGCTGTCGCTGCTGTCGCTGCTGTCGCTGCGAGGATTCACAATCTCCGCTGCCACTTCTGACCCCTTTGTCATCTGTCCGTCGAGGGTTACCGCCCCAGGTTGCGGAGCGGGCGGGCACCGCGTCCGTGGCCCGGCCGGCGGATGGGCCGCCGTGCGGGGG
>NZ_JBHVHQ010001373.1:0-1389 GCF_042800135.1 Streptomyces sp. NPDC057654
GGTGCTGGTGCTGGGGCTCTCCCGGGATCTGCTCGCCTCCCCCGCGCTCACTCTCGACGACAACTTCACCGCGGCCGGCGGGCAGTCGCTGACCGCCGCCCGGCTGCTGGCCGCGATCCAGGACGCCGTCGGTGTGCGGCTGCGCGCGCCGGAGGTGCTGCGCCAGCCCGACCTGCGCGCCGTGGCCGCCCTGGTCGACAAGCGCCTCGCGGCGAACGGGGAGAACTGACATGACGTCAATTGCCCTGTCCTCGAAGGCTTCGATCCCCGGAACCCCTGGAACCCCTGGAACCCCTGGAATCCCCGGAATCCCCGGAATCCCCGGAAAGGAAGGAACCGTGTCCGCCGAGGCCCACGCCGACGCCCACGCTTCGACCGCGCCCGAACAGCCCGGCGGCCTGCCCGCCCTGATGGCCCGGCACGCGGAGCGCATACCGTCGGCACTCGCCGTCACGGACGGTGACGCCACTCTGACGTACGGACAGCTCGTCGCCGGAGCGGCGCAGTTGGCGGCGTCCCTGTACGAGCGCGGGGTACGCCCCGGCGACGCGGTCGCGCTGCTCACGGCGCGCTCCGCCCGTACCGTCGTCGCCCAGCTCGCCGTCTGGTGGGCGGGAGCGACGTGCGTACCGCTGGACCCGGCCCATCCCCGGCCGCGCACCGCCGCGATGCTGACGGACACCGAGGCCGTGCTGACGGTCGGTGACAAGAAGCTGCTGGAGCGCGCCGGAATCCCCGCCGACCGGGCGCTGGTCCTGGACGCCGACGGCGCCGCACGCGGCGAGGGCGCGGTACGGGCACCGCTGGCCCGTGCCCCGTACGACCCGGACGCCACGGCCTGCGTGATGTTCACGTCCGGTTCGACCGGGCAGCCCAAGGGCGTCGCCCTGACCCACCGCGGCATCGCGGGCCTGGTGACCGACGCCTCGTATGTCACGGTCACCCCGCGCGACCGGGTGCTGTTCCACTCCTCCGGCACGTTCGACGCCTCCACCTTCGAAGTGTGGATCGCGCTCGCGTGCGGCGCGGCGGTGACGGTCTGCGCCGCCGAGCGCCCCTCGCTGGAGGAGCTGGCGCAGGACGTCGAGCGGCACGGCGCGACCGTCGCCTTCTTCACCACCGCGCTCTTCCACCAGCTGGCCGCGCGGCGCTCGCGGCTCTTCGGCGTGCTGCGCACGGTGGTCGTCGGCGGCGAGGCGCTGGCCGCCCAGTCCGCCCGCGAGGTCCTGCGGGCCTTCCCCTGGCTGGAGTTGGTAAACGGCTACGGCCCGACGGAGACCAGCACCTTCGCCACCGCGCACACCGTGACCGACGCCGACTGCGACGCGCCGCCGCCGATCGGCCGGCCCGTCGCCGGGGCCACGGCGCTCGTCCTGGACGGCGCCAGGG